>JAHJDP010000056.1 GCA_018831195.1 Candidatus Eisenbacteria bacterium
AACCCTTGTGTTTAGTTGCCACCACCGGTGATGAATCGGTGAGCACTCTAAACAGACTGCCCATATCAAGTGGGAGGAAGGTGAGGATGACGTCAAGTCAGTATGGCCTTTATGTCCTGGGCTGCACACGTGCTACAATGGCCGGTACAGAGGGAAGCAAGACCGCGAGGTGGAGCTAATCCTAAAAAACCGGTCCCAGTTCGGATTGAAGTCTGCAACTCGACTTCATGAAGTTGGATTCGCTAGTAATGGCGCATCAGCTACGGCGCCGTGAATACGTTCCCGGGCCTTGTACACACCGCCCGTCACATCATGAAAGTTGTCTGCACCAGAAGTTGCTGATCTAACCCGCAAGGGAGGAAGGCACCAAAGGTGTGGGGAGCAATTGGGATGAAGTCGTAACAAGGTAGCCGTAGGGGAACCTGCGGCTGGATCACCTCCTTTCTAAGGAGTATCAACGTCGCGTACGCTTGAAGCGCACGCGGCAATGAGAGGTCAACTGTCCCGACCTTTAAAAGTCGGGATGGGGTCGCCTCGGGTAACCGAGGTGGTTTGCAAGGTGAACAGGAGCTTTGAAGCAAGTCACACCTCTTCCGGTTCGAAAAAGGCTGGGTGCGCAGATTGCTGTTGAATGGCGGCGACCGGGGCGTCAACATTGATGATTTGTGATTACTGATTGCTGATTTTATCAATCAAGATGGTAAATCAGAAATCAGAAATTAAAAATCAAAAATGGGGCCGGGGGCATAGCTCAGTTGGCAGAGCACGAGCTTTGCAAGCTCGGGGTCGCCGGTTCAAACCCGGTTGCCTCCACCACCAATTCGCGGAGCGAATTGGAAATTAGAAATACGAATGTCGAAATTCGAAAAGTAATCGTATTCGTAGTTTCGGATTTCGGGTTTGGTGCTTCGGATTTTTATGATTGGGGGCGTGTAGCTCAGTTGGTTAGAGCGCGTCCCTGATAAGGACGAGGTCCCTGGTTCGACTCCAGGCACGCCCACCACAAGAATTTGTGATTTTGGATTTTTGATTGCGGATTTCAGAATGTTTCTTGATTTCGAATGACTGGTTGGCCAAGGTTAATCGGCCGTTCAAAATCAAAAATTTATTGTTTTTTGCGCAGGCAAAAGACATTGTTCTTTGACAATTGCATAGAGGGTAAAACAAGTACAATCTACTTGTGCTCGGGTAGGCGAGACCAGGCAAATGTATTGGTCAAGTTACAAAGAGCGCACAATGGATGCCTTGGCATCAGAAGGCGACGAAGGACGTGGTAAGCTGCGATAAGCTTCGGGGAGCGGCAAACACGCTTTGATCCGGAGATTTCCGAATGGGGAAACCCGGACCGATTAATATCGGTCCACTGGAGTCTGAATACATAGGGCTTCAGAGCTATACCCGGTGAAGTGAAACATCTCAGTAACCGGAGGAGAAGAAAACAATCGTGATTCCGTAAGTAGTGGCGAGCGAAAGCGGAACAGCCTAAACCTTCCGACTTGTCGGGAGGGGTTGCGGGACTCTAACGTGGTATCGGACGGCATAGCAGAATGATCTGGAAAGATCATCCATAGAGGGTGATAGACCCGTATGCGAAATGCTGAACGGACCTAGGAGTATCCCAAGTAGAGCGGGACACGTGAAATCCAGCTCGAATCCGGAGGGTCCAACCTCCAAGGCTAAATACTCACTGATGACCGATAGTGAACTAGTACCGTGAGGGAAAGGTGAAAAGAACCCCTGTTAGGGGAGTGAAATAGTACCTGAAATTGTGTGCTTACAAACTATGGTAGTCCTCGGCGCGCAAGCGTCGCAGGATGGCCGTTTGCCTTTTGCATAATGAGTCCGCGAGTTACGGTAGGCAGCCAGGTTAATCCGTCGGCTGACGGAGAAGCCGCAGCGAAAGCGAGTGTGAATAGCGCGAATCAGTTGCCTGCTGTAGACCCGAAACCGGGTGAGCTACCCATGGTCAGGCCGAATCCTCAGTAACATGAGGTGGAGGGCCGAACTAGTGACCGTTGAAAAGGTCTTGGATGAACTGTGGGTAGGAGCGAAAGACTTATCAAACTCGGTGATAGCTGGTTCTCTTCGAAATAGCTTTAGGGCTAGCCTGCATCAATGCTCGAAGTGGTGGTAGAGCACTGAATGGTATAGGGTCCTTACCGGGATACCAAAGCCAATCAAACTCCGAATACTACTTCAGTCAGATGTGGAGTCAGACTCTGGGGGATAAGCTTCAGAGTCGAAAGGAAAACAGTCCAGCCCGCCGGCTAAGGCCCCAAAAGTTGGTTAAGTGACTAAGGATGTAAGATTGCAAAGACAGCGAGGATGTTGGCTTAGAGGCAGCCATCATTTAAACAGTGCGTAATAGCTGACTCGTCGAGTGATCTTGCGCCGAAAATGATCGGGACTAAATCAACTGCCGAAGCCGCGGATGTCATCCCGTTTAGGCGGGATGGCGTGGTAGAAGAGCGTTCCATTTGGAGTGAAGCGGGAGGGGAACCGACCGTGGACCGGATGGAAGTGATTATGCGGACATGAGTAACGAAAAGTCCGATGAAAATTCGGACCGCCGTAATCCTGAGATTTCCTGGGGAAGGTTCGTCCACCCAGGGTTAGCCGGCCCCTTAGCCAAGGCCGAAAGGCGTAGGTGATGGGAAACAGGTTCAATATTCCTGTGCCGCCGGTCTGACGTTTGAGCGAGGGAGTGACGCAGTAGGCTAAATCAGCCATCGACTGGAAGTGATGGCCGAAACCTTTAGAGGGCCCTGGTCGGCAAATCCGCCGGGGCATTAACCTTGAGGGGCGTAAGGACGCTGAGTAGCGATACAAGGCGGATTGATTGATGCCACACTGACAAGAAATAGCTTCTAAGCGAGTCAGGCAGGCGACCGTATTCAAACCGACACAGGTGGGATGGTAGAATATACCAAGGCGCGCGAGATAAACCTCGTTAAGGAACTCGGCAAATTAGCCCCGTAACTTCGGAAGAAGGGGTCCTTTCCAGTGTAATCGCAAGAAAGCACAGGGAAGGCGCAGTGAAATGGCCCAGGCGACTGTTTAACAAAAACACAGCACTCTGCGAACTCGTAAGAGGATGTATAGGGTGTGACACGTGACCAATGCCGAAAGGTTAAGGCAAGGGGTTAGCCGCAAGGCAAAGCTCTGAACTGAAGCCCCGGTGAATGTCGGCCGTAACTATAACGGTCCTAAGGTAGCGAAATTCCTTGGCGGGTAAGTTCCGTCCTGCACGAATCGTGTAACGATCTGGGCACTGTCTCAACGAGGATCTCGGTGAAGTTGTACTTCCGGTGAAAATGCCGGATACCCGCAGAAGGACGGAAAGACCCCGTGAACCTTTACTGTATTCTGATATTGGATCTCGGTTTTTCATATGTAGCATAGCTGGGAGACTTTGAAGCGCCGGCGCTAGCCGGAGTGGAGTCAACAGTGAAATACCAGTTTTGGATAACTAAGATTCTAACCCCTTTCCCGTGAATCCGGGAGGGGAACAGTGTTAGATGGTCAGTTTGACTGGGGCGGTTTCCTCCCAAATGGTAACGGAGGAGTTCGAAGGTTCTCTCATCATGGTTGGCAATCATGAGTAGAGCGTAAGGGTAGAAGAGAGCTTAACTGCGAGACCTACAAGTCGAGCAGGTGCGAAAGCAGGACCTAGTGACCCGGTGGTTGCTTGTGGTAGCGCCATCGCTCATCGGACAAAAGGTACTCCGGGGATAACAGGCTGATCGCTGCCAAGAGTTCACATCGACGCAGCGGTTTGGCACCTCGATGTCGGCTCATCGCATCCTGGGGCTGAAGAAGGTCCCAAGGGTTTGGCTGTTCGCCAATTAAAGCGGTACGTGAGCTGGGTTTAGAACGTCGTGAGACAGTTCGGTCCCTATCCGTCGTGGGCGCAGGAGACTTGAGGGAAGCTGTCCTTCGTACGAGAGGACTGGGATGGACAAACCTCTGGTGTACCGGTTGTCGCGCCAGCGGCATCGCCGGGTAGCTATGTTTGGAACGGATAAGCGCTGAAAGCATCTAAGCGCGAAGCCGATCCCAAGATGAGGTCTCCCGCGGAATAATCCGCCTAAAGGCCCCTTCGAGACGAGGAGGTTGATAGGCCGGAGGTGTACGCACAGTAATGTGTTTAGCCGACCGGTACTAATAGGCCGTGCGGCTTGACCGGACAATAGTTGCATGGTGGTCAAGACCACAGACGATTTAATGACGATTGCAGTTGTCGAGATTTTTTGGGAAAGGATCCTCGTTGTGGGGATCAAACCCAACCAAGATTTCCGGCGGCGATGGCGGAGGGGTAACACCCGTTCTCATTCCGAACACGGCAGTTAAGCCCTCCAGCGCCGATGGTACTGCATGGGAGACTGTGTGGGAGAGTAGGACGTCGCCGGGTTTTTATTCGAGAGCGTCGGAGAAATTCGACGCTCTTTTACTTTTTTGAAACTTGCAAGCCGCTTCATTGGACCTTTCCAGCTATTCACCATGGCGCAAGATGGGCAGCAAGACGGCTTAACTGCCTGACCAGATATCTCCAAATCGCGATCTAAATTTCATGTAGAAACCGGATGCGATGATTCCGAGAACGGCCACAGTGCCCCAGAGGGCGTATGGGCGGCCGGGGAAGAAATCGAGGAGGAGGCCTCCGATGAATGGGCCGAATGACCACGCGGCGCTGCTAAAGAGGCCAAAGACCCCCATATAATTCCCCATGCTCTTTGCAGGTGCCATTTGCGAGACGACGGTGACTGTTCCGGGAGTGACAGACATCTCCGCCAGAGTTATTCCCACAATGAGTACAAGGAGAGCCGGGAAGGCATCAGCACCAGCCATGAGAAAGTAAAACAGGGCATAGGCCAGGCTGCCGAAAACTTGTACCCGAAGAATTGAGAAGCGTTTCAGATAGCGGATAACGGAGGTCTGTAGAAAAACAACAAGCAGCCCATTCAGGGCGAAAAGATGACCGAGTTGCACCTTGCTTATCTGGACCCATTCCACAGCATAGACGGGCAGGGTCGCGACAAGCTGGGCCATGAGAAGATAGAGAAATAACGTCGCGACGGCATAGTGGACAAAGGGTTTGTCCCGCAGTGGAACAAGAAATGAATCTCCAGGGGGGCGAAGATTCCCCATGGGCCGGATTGTCTCCCTCTTTTCCTCCGGCATATCCTTCTCGATCCCCTTTTCGGGAAAGCTTCCGGTTTTAATTGGCGCCGTTTCGGGAACTCCCATAAAGACAAGGAGTGCGGCGCCAAGACCCAGAATGCCGCCAATAACGAATAGAAATGTGTACGAGAACTGGGAGATATATCCTCCCATGGCCGGACCCAGCGCCCACCCCAAATTCATGGCAACACGGGTCCAAGCGTAGGCTTGGAGTCGCCTATTTTTCTCCACGGCGTCGGCAACCACCGCCTGAGCAACCGGCTGATAGGCTGCGGCCATTAGAAATGTCACCGCAATCACAAAGGCTGTCGGGAAAAAGGGGGCGCGGTGGTGAACCAGAAATGCGACAACAAAAAAAGTGATCCCGCGTCCTGCGGGAGCCAGGATAAGGAGGGGGCGCCGGCCGATACGATCCGAGAGCCTCCCAGAAACCATTCCTGAAATGGCCCGCACAATAGCTGTAGCCAGGAATAGGAGGCCGATAAATTTCATCGGGATACCTAAGACCTGGTGAAAATAGAGACTCATGAAGGGAACGATCATGCCGAAACCGGTGGAATTGATGACCCATCCGAGTAGGATGACCCAAACGGGCCGGGGCCAAGTGCTCAAAAATTTCTGGATCCGTGCTCTCACCTTATCCCTGGCCCCCATCTGTGATGGGTTCCCGTATATCTCCGCAATGGGGCATTTCTCCTCGACCTCCGTCTCGCGAAAATCAATCCTCTATCGCCAGAGAAACCTTGAATCCCAGGAGGGAAAATGGAATCAATTGAGTCCCATCATAAGAGAGGGGATCGAAGGGAGACAAGCCCAGGGGGGCATTGCCGGGCGGTCGATTGAGAGGATCACGATCCTGAAAAGCAGATCGTCATCTTGATCCACCCGGCATCGGCATGATAGCCTGCGAGAGGTTCTACTCTGTATCCCTCTGCGTCGGGGAGGGAGACCAGAGTCTCGTTTTCCATAGGTAACCAGGCACTCTCCGGACCTGGAAGAGAGGAGAAGGGGTAACTCAATTGGACGCATCCAAATTCAGAAATATAGCTCTCGTCGGACATAGCGGATCCGGAAAAACAAGTGTTGGGGAAGCCATCCTATACTGCGCCGGCGTGACGACACGGCTTGGAAAGGTGGCGGAGGGAACGTCCCATCTTGATGCCAGTGCCGAGGAGATTAAGCGAAAAACGACAATCAATATGGCTCTCTCCACTGTGGATTGGAGAGGTTATAAGTATAACATACTGGACGCCCCCGGTTATGCCGATTTTGTGGGGGAGGTCCTCTATGCGATGACAGCCGCCGATGCTGTTGTGCTCATGGTTAATGCGCAGGCGGGTGTCGAGCCGGAGACGGAGAAGCTCTTTGAGATGGCTCAGGAGAGGAAGAAACCGGTGGTTTTTCTTGTCAATCATATGGACAAGGATCAGGCGAATCCCGAAAAGGTTTTATCTGAAATCCGAGATCGTCTTACCGACCGCGTCATGGCTCTTCAAATCCCCGTGGGTGTCGGACCCAATTTCAAAGGTGTTGTTGATGTCATTACAGGCAAAGCCTATCTGAATCTGAAGGATGACAAGATCACACAGGATGGCGATGTTCCTGCCGATATTCAATCAATGTTGGATGAGATCCGAAGCGGGTTAACTGATATGGCGGCGGAAAGCGATGATGCACTGCTGGAAAAATTTCTGGAAGGGAATGAGCTGACGAACGAGGAACTTTATTCCGGTTTACGTAAGGGGATCGCATCGGGAACGATATTCCCGCTCTTCTATACCTCCGCTGAAACCCTGATTGGCGTTTCGACCTTCATGGACGCAATGTTTAACTATTTTCCCAGCCCGATCGATGTGCCTGGGCCCCTGGCGATTATGAATGATAGTGGTGAAGAGATCTCTGTTGAAGCAAAAACGGACGGATCGACATCAACCTTCATTTTTAAAACACTGCCGCAGGATAAGGCTCAGGAAATCTCACTTTTCAGGGTCTACTCAGGGAAGCTCGCAGCCGGGATGGAAGTCGTGAATCCGGGACGCCGCTCTACCGAACGGCTGGGGCAGCTCTATGAGTTGAGGGGCAAGGACCGTGTCGATGTCGATGAAGTGACGGCGGGAGGAATGGGTGCCATATCGAAATTCAAGAACAGTAAGACGGGTGACACCCTTTGCTCTAAAGACAATCAAATCATTTTCAACGGCGCAAAACTCCCCGAGCCCGTCTTTGCGGTTGCCCTGGCTCCCAAATCAAAGGGTGATGAGGATAAGCTTGGGAATGCCCTTAGCCGCCTTCAAGAAATCGATCCCTCTATGCAGGTTGAGGTGAATGCCGAATTGCATCAGACCATTCTGCGCGCCATGGGGGATCAACAGGTGGATGTTATCCTGACCCGCCTGCGAGAACGGTTCAATGTCGATGTCGAAACCGGCAAGGTTCGCATCCCCTACAGGGAGACAATTAGGGGGAAGGTGGAGGATTCCTATTATCGGCATAAAAAGCAGACCGGTGGCCGCGGCCAGTTCGGTGATGTCCATCTGAAGATAGAGCCGCTTCCCAGTGGATCGGGGTTTGAATTTGAGAACAAGGTTGTTGGTGGAAATATTCCCTCCAAGTTCATCCCAGCGATCGAGAAGGGTGTTCGTGAAGTGTTGCCTGAAGGCGCGTTGGCGGGCTATCCCGTTGTTGATATCCGCGTAACCGTCTTTGATGGATCTTACCATGATGTCGATTCATCGGAGATGGCGTTTAAAATCGCCAGTTCGCAGGCCTTCAAGAAGGGTTTCATGGAGGCAAAACCTATCCTACTCGAGCCGATTGTACAGGTAGAGGTTGTGGCGCCGAAAGATTACATGGGCGATATCATGGGTGATCTCTCCGGTAAACGAGGCCGGATCTCTGGGAATGAAGTACAGGGTCGGAAGGTGGTAATCTCGGCCCAGGTCCCGCTTTCCGAAATGTCCAACTATTCCACGCAACTCAGATCGATGACTCAAGCCAGGGCCTGGTTCAAGCTGCAATTGTCACATTACGAAGAGGTTCCCAGAGAACTTGTGGAACGCTTGCTGGATCAACTTAGAGCGGAACAGGAATAGCAGACATTTTGAATATATGAGGGTGCTATGAGTGGACATTCCAAGTGGAGTACTATTAAGCGGAAGAAAGGTAAGGCGGATGCCGAACGCGGCCGGATTTTCACGCGCTTGATCCGGGAGATCGTGATTGCGGCCCGCGCCGGTGGCGGCGACATCGATGCCAATCCCCGCCTGCGGACAGCGGTTGATAGCGCAAAGGCCGCGAATATGCCGCAGAACAACATTGATCGGGCGGTTCAGAGAGGCACGGGCGAGCTTCCCGGCGTTAACTATGAAGAAGCTACTTATGAGGGCTATGCACCGGGCGGTGTCGCGATTTTAATCGAAGTGTTGACTGACAACCGAAATCGGACGACCGCGGAATTGCGGCATCTTCTCACAAAAAACAATGGCAATATGGGCGAGGCCGGGTGTGTTTCCTGGATGTTTGAGTCAAAAGGCCTCATTGTGGTTGAGAAAAGCGCCAGTGACGAAGAGCGTCTGTTGGAAGTCGCTCTCGATGCCGGTGCCGAGGATGTCGATCTCGATCAGGAATCCGTCTATGAGATCACAACGGCACCATCCGATCTCAATGCGGTTGCCGATGTCCTTCGCAGCCGGGATATCCCTATGACATCCGCTGAAGTGATTAAAATTCCCACAACACAAACAACACCATCCGAGAAGGAACTGGAACAATGTGTTCGGCTTCGGCAGGCCCTTGAAGATCACGATGATGTCCAGGCGATTCATGACAATTTGGATGTCACTGACGAGATGCTGGAAAAGTTTTTGTAGCGAATGTAAAAGTCCGCTTGACGGGGGAAAATGATGGGTCGCGCAAAAAGAAAGTGCCCGCCCCCAGTGGAGGATGAACCGGGAATCGTTGTTCCGCCGAATTTGGATACCGGCCGCATTCTCGGTATCGATCCGGGTAGTCTGAAAACCGGGTTTGGCGTGCTACAACATATAAAATCTGAAGTCTTTTGGATTCGTAGCGGCATCATGCAACCGCCGAAGGGACAGCATCTGCTGGTCCGTCTTGGATGGTTGAACAAAACCTTTGGCGAGATTCTTGACGAGATCCAACCGGCGGTTGTGGCGCTAGAAACAAGTTTTGTCGGCCGCAATATGAAGACGGCCCTCATACTGGGCCAGGCCCGCGGGGCATTGATAACCGCGGCGACCATCCGGAATCTTCCCGTTCTCGAATTCAGCCCGGCCGAGGTAAAATTATCAATTGTGGGCCATGGTTCGGCTTCAAAGCAGCAAATGCAGGGCATGATTCCGCAACTGATCCATGGGTTGAAACATGATCCCTCAGAGGATGAGGCGGACGCCCTTGGGGTGGCCCTTTGCTGTCTTCACCGGAAGATTCGGGAGGAATGGCGTGATTTCGCATCTTCGCGGGAAAATGATTGAGAAATCCCCGACTCGAATTGTCATAGAGGTCGGTGGTTTGGGTTTGAGCGTAGAAGTTCCCCTTTCCGCCGGGCATCAATTGGGAGCGGTGGGCGGGGAAGTGCATCTCCATACCTGGCTGCAGGTTCGTGAAGATGACCTGCGCCTCTATGGGTTTCTGACGCAGAAGGAGCGTTCAGCCTTCACCGCTCTAATGGGAATCCGGGGCGTTGGGGGTCGGTTGGCATTGAATATACTCAGTCACATGGAGATCGATGATTTGACACGGGCCGTCGAATCAGGAGATCTTCAGACCCTTCAAGCCGTACCCGGTGTTGGGAAAAAGACCGCGCAACGGCTTTTACTGGAGCTTGGGGGATATTTTTCAAAACATGGGGCCGAAGGGGGAATCGATGGGCATCGGCTCCCCTGGATGCCAGGAGATGCCAGACGTGACGCGGCGGAAGCCCTTGTGCAGCTGGGCTATCCACCGGCCCATGCGAGGGAGGCGATTGAAAGATTGGGAGAGGTCCCGGATAGGACTGCGGATGAATTGATTCGAACCGTTCTGTCCGGAATCGGGCCGACATCTTAATTTACAAGCAATCACGCTCGTTTGTATCATTTACGGTTCTGATGTGCCTGTAATTTCAGTAGTGGGTCTTATGGCCCAAAGTGTCTGAAATGCTTTTAACAGAATGATTCCGGGTGGTCATCCGGCTCTTTCTGTGTTATAATTCCCTTACCTTTAGATTGGATTTAAGGCCACGGTTGACATCCTAGCTAGGAGTTCTACATGCGTCGCGCATTCCCTCTTCTGGTTCTTATCCTCATTGTGACCTGTACCTGGTCTCAGAGCGCGCCTGCGGGAAGATTCTCACCGGAATTGGAGGCCAATCTTCTTCAGGCTTCCGACCACGAGAAAATCCCGATTTTGATTATCCTCGAGCGGCAGGCGGATCCGATTCTGCTTCGTATGCAAACTGATGGGCTGGCTCCTACCGAGCGCCGCGCCATAGCCGCGCGCCATATCAAGAGATTGGCGAAAAATTCGCAGGTGGAGATTGTCGATATAATTGATCAGGCGGTCTCGATCGGGAAGGCGACACCACCACATTCCTTCTGGATTCTCAATGGCGTGAGGACGACCGCCACGAAGGAAATCATTTCTGATTTAATCCTCCTGCCCGAGGTGAACCGCATCATCTGGGATCCTCCCATTCCCGTTGAGCAACAGATTGATGATGGAAGACCAGAACGCGGGCTCCCGCCTTTTGTAAAAGGGTCCTTTATGCGAGATTCATTCTCGCAAGGTGACGGTCTCGATCGTGGCATCGCTTGGCAACTCGATATGGTGAATGCTCCTGAGGCATGGGGAACCGGCTACACCGGCGCCGGCGTCATCGTCGGGGTTGTCGACACGGGTGTCGATTATACACATCCAGACCTGGCGGGTCACATCTGGGTCAATGTAGATGAGATCCAGGGTAATGAGATCGATGATGATGAAAACGGCTATGTCGATGACACCATTGGATGGGATTTTGTGGCAGATGATAACAATCCCAATGGGACCGGGGCGGGTGATCATGGGACGCGGGTGGCCGGGCTTATTGTTGGCGACGGGACGACCGGAACACAAACCGGTGTCGCCCCCGGCTGTACGATCATGCTCCTCCGGGGTTCGGGGGGAACATGGTCTGATCTTGTTGAGGCGATGGAATACGCGGTCGATAACGGCGCACATGTGATTTCCATGAGTGTGACTCAAAAGTGGCGCTACCTGCCAAAACCCGATTTCTCAAGCTGGCGGACCATCACCGACAACGAGTTGGCCATGGGGATATTTCACGCCAACTCCGTGGGGAATGAGGGTGATAATATCAACACCGATCCCATTCCGTTTAACATTTCCGCTCCTGGGAACTGCCCTGCACCCTGGGTGCATTCAGGACAATCCATCGTTGGGGGCGTCAGCGCTGTGGTCGGTTGCGGCTCTATCACCTATGAAGGGTATCTCGGTGATTTCTCCAGCCGCGGTCCCTCGATCTGGGAAGATATTGCTGCAAATTGGCCGGAATATCCCTACACAATGCTTCCGGAGTACCAGGACTATCCATATACAACGGGCGAAGGCGGTCTCATTAAGCCCGATATCTGCGCCCCCAGTCCCAATACAATAACCACGGAGTTCGGCGGCGGCTACTCGACCCTCGACGGGACCTCGGCCTCAACGCCTCAGGTTGCCGGTGCGATGGCGATTCTTATCCAGGCGAAGCCGGGTATCACACCAGAGGAGATGACGCAGATCCTCCTGACTTCGGCGACGAAAATCGACGATCGTCGAGGGATTGACAATAATTATGGGGCCGGTCTTTTGGATGTTCAAGCGGCTCTGCAGCTGACTTTGGATTGGAACAATTACTCGATTTTATCTGGAGTTGTTTTCGATGCCTCTTCCTTGAATCCGGTTCCAAATGCGGATGTCACTCTTTTTCATACCGGATCCTTCATTTCATACAAAGAGACAAAATCCCGCTCGGATGGTTCCTTCGTCTTTGTTATCCCTTCTGACTCCTATAACATCGTAACGGATGAGTTCTATTATCTGGCGGACACGACGATGGTAACGGCTCCTCCCGGGCCGCATCGCATGGACGATATCCTTATTGAGCCCAGGGCTCTCTCAGTCCTGACCGGGATTGTCAGAGATTCAGAAACATCGGATTCTCTGGAAGCAGTTACCCTGCGCATTTCCGATGCACCCGTTGAATCGGTGGTGACCGATACGGCGGGCGTCTATGTCTTTAATAATGTTCCCATCGGGCGTGATGTATTGGTGGTGGCCGTTCGTTTCGGCCATCTGCCGCAATCCGATCAAATAACCTGCCTTGCCGATACCACGACCTTGGATTTTTATATGCCTTTTGGTGTCATGGATGATTTCGAAATGGATCAGGGCTGGACGGTCGGTGCCCCGGGTGATGATGCCTATTTTGGACTCTGGGAGCGGATTGATCCCGCGGCGACTTATGATCTGGGAGTTGTCGTGCAGCCTGAGGATGATTTTACCGTCGATCCGGGTGTTACCGCATTTATCACCGGCGGTAATCTCCCTGGGGCGGGTTCAGTGTGGAATGATGTCGATGGCGGGACCACAACCCTTCTCTCTCCCATTTTCGATCTCACGAGATCGCCGAATCCATTGATGCGGCTTTCCACATGGTATTCCAATCATACGGGCGCCTACACCGACGATGCTTTTACTGTCGATATCTCAGCTGACAGCGGTCAGGTCTGGACGACGCTGGATCTGTTCTCTGAATCTCACAACGAGTGGGAGATGAGCCAGTGGATCCTCAGTGATTTTGTAGACATTACAAATGCGATGCAAATTCGTATTGTCGCATGGGATGGCGGTGAGAATTCAACAGTTGAAGTGGGAATCGATGAACTTTTAATCTTTAATGTGGCTTCGTCAGTTGATGATCACAATTCGCTTAATATTGTTCCATTGTCATTGTCGGCAATGCCGAATCCTTTCACCCAGCATTCTGTTCTCTCCTGTGCGCTTCCAAGATCCGGTCGGACGCGATTGGACATCATAAATGTAGAAGGAAGACGCGTTCGTAATCTATATGATGGGATGATGAAGGCCGGGCTGTATCAATTTCAATGGGATGGGCGGACAGACAATGGTTTGCCCGTAGCAAGCGGCTGCTATTTTGCGCAGCTGATTCAGGATGGGACACGGAAAAATCAAAGGTTATTGCTCATTCGGTAGATCTACACGGATTCCTGAATCTGAAGTTCATACAGCGTCTTGTAAATCGAACAGCGTTGCACAAGCTCCTCATGAGGCCCCTGGTCAATCAGACGCCCTTTATTCAATACGATGATCTTTCCAGCGTCTCGAATAGTCGATAGACGATGGGCGATCAAAATGGATGTTCGATCCGAAGCCAATCGTCTGAGTGCCAGTTGAATCCTCGCCTCTGTTTCGGAATCAATGCTCGATGTCGCCTCATCCAAAACAAGGAGTGGCGGGTCAAAGACCAAGGCCCGAGCAAAGGCAAGAAGCTGGCGCTCACCAACCGATAGCCGTGCGCCCCGTTCTCCGATAGGAGTGTCATATCCCTTTGGCAATCTCTGAATCAATTCATGCGCCTGAACTTGTCGCGCGGCCCATTCCATGCGGGAGTAGGGTATGGATGAATCCCGCAGGCGAATATTTTCCGCCACGGTTCCAGAGAATAGAAAAGCATCTTGTAGCACAATTCCGACGCTGTGCCGCAAGGCCACCAAATCCCACTTTCGAATATCGATGCCGTCCAAAAGAATGGCGCCGGTCTGGATCTCATAGAATCGGGTAAGCAGTGACGAAATCGTTGTCTTCCCGGCGCCGGTTGGCCCCACAATGGCGATGGTTTCTCCCGGGTTGACGTTGAAGCTGACATCTTCAAGGACCGGCTGATCCGCCCGATAGGCGAAGGAGACATTTCTAAACTCAACACCACCCAGAACATTTACAGGCAGATAGGGTTTGGAATCGGATTGGATTCGGCCCTCAGTATCGAGAAGCGCAAAAATCCGTTCAGCGGCGGCCATGGCACTCTGCAAAGTATTATATCTTTCTGTGAGATCTCTTATGGGTCTGAAGAACCTTTGGCTGTATTGAATAAAGGCCACCAATGCCCCGAAGGTCAGAATACCGCCAATGATCTTCGCTCCACCGTAGCCGAGCACCAGGGCCACGGCCAATTCCTCCAATCCATCGACCAGAGGGAAGAAGACAGCGTAGTAGAAGATGGACCGGACATAAGCATCCCGGTACTCGCCGTTAATGGTTTTAAACTGGCCGTATCGATGACGTTCCCGTCTCATAACCTGAATGAGCGCAATTCCCTGAGTCGATTCCTGGATGAATGAGTTGAGCGCCGCCGTTTTAACCCGGATCACAACAAAGGCTTTTCGGACTTTGCTGCGGAAAAGGTGGGTTGCGATAAAAAGCAGGGGGACAACAATCAGTGAAACTGTTGCAAGTTCTACATTAAGGAGGAAGAGAATGATAACGATTCCCAAGAGTGTGATCAGATCACCGGCGATATTAACGAGTCCTGTCGTAAAAAGCTGATTGAGAACCTCCACATCATTTGTAACCCGGGTCATGAGTCGACCGACCGGCTGCCGGTCGAATGTTTCCATGTCCAGATCATGAATGTGCTGAAGGATCCGGCGTCTCAGGTCAAATATAATCCGCTGGCCCAGCGATTGGGCGGTGTATATCTGAGCGAAGCGGAGGAAGAATGCCACCAGTTGAAGCGCGAGAAAGATAATCGAGATTCGCATAAGGCCGCGCCAATCCGAGTTGGCGAAAGGTCCATCGATGGCTGTTTTGGTGAGGTAGGGAAAGGACAATTCGACCAGCGATAAAAGCAGAAGCAGAACGATCCCCGCCGCCATGAGAGCTCGATAGGGAGCGATATATTCAAAAAGACGCCCCATGAGGATCCGGTCATAAACCTTACCAAGGGATTCCTCTTCCGAGTGGCTTTTTTGCGTGGACCGTTGAGACATCTCAAGAAGCCTCTTCGGGGAAGGCATCGGCTTCCAATTGTTGGAGGAGCGTTTGCCTTCGAATGAGCTGTGAGTAAGTGCCGCCGCGGTCCGACAGTTCCTCATGCGAGCCTGATTCCACCAAACGGCCTCGATCCATGACGAAGATCGTTTCCGCGCGGCGGATGAGCGAGATGCGGTGGGAGATCAGCACCAATGTCTGATTCCCCTTGATCGGGTCCAGGTTTGAGAGAATTTCAGCCTGTGTAATGTTGTCCAAGCTTGAGAGAGTGTCATCGAGTATCAAAATGGGGGGTGGTTTCATTAAGGCCCTGGCCAGAGCCACACGCTGGCGCTGCCCGCCGGAGAGGGTGACACCGCGTTCTCCCACGCGTGTTTCCCATCCCTCTGGGAATTGATTCATATCCTTATCCAAACGGGCGAGTGCGGAAACGCGATCGAGATCCTCCTCGGCAGCTTCAGGATCCGCAAAACGAAGATTCCCGGCCAAGGTGTCGCTCCAAAGAAAGCTCTCTTGAAGAACTACACCGATTTTCTTCCGCAAAGAAGCCAAATCCCATTCCTTGAGGTCGATGCCGTCGAGGAGGATTCGCCCCTTCGTCGGATCGAAGAGCCGCACCGCCAGGCGGATCAGTGAGGATTTGCCGGAACCGGTTCGACCGACAATGGCGACTGTTGCACCGGTTGGTATTGTGAAACTGACATCCTCAAGTGAAGGATGAGTGGCGCCGGGGTAGACCAATGAGACATTTTCAAATACCAGTTCGCCGTGAGTCGTCCTGGAATGGTGGGCGGATGGGGGGGAGATGATTGTCGGGGTGGCGTTGATAATTTCGGCCAGCCGGGCCATCGAGGCTTCGCCGCGTTGGACCATGGCCATAACCCAACCGAGGGCGATGAAGGGCCAGGTCATGAGAGCCAGATAGCCGTTGAAGGCGACGAAACCGCCCAGACTGATTTGCCCCCCCATGATGCGGATACCTCCCAGCCAGAGGAGGATCAATTGCCCCACACCCACAAGGAGAGCCATCGTCGCAAAAAAGAGAGCCCGGGCGCGGATGAGCGAAAGGTTCTTGTCTCTATAATCCTCATTCAGGCGGGCGAAGAGCTCCTGCTCCTGCGATTCCTTGACATAGGATTTTATGACCCGGATACCTGAAAGGTCCTCTTGGAGCATATTGTTCATGACGCCGAACTGATCTTGGACATCGCGGGAGCGGATGTGCAGTGTGACAGCAAAGCGTTGGACGGCAAAAGCCAGGATGGGGAAGGGCAGAACGGCCACTGCTGTCAGCATGGGATCAATACGAAACATCAGAACGAGGGCCATGGAGACGGAAGCGATTGTATTCAGAAAATACATGATACCGGGGCCCAGAACATCTCTCACCGCGCTCAGGTCATTGGTGGCTCTGGCCATGAGATCACCTGTCGGATGCCGCAGGAAAAAATCTTGTGAGAGTGTTTGAAGATGGGAAAAGAAGCGGTTGCGCAGGTCGAATTCCATTTCCCGGCTGGCGCCGATCAGCCACCTCCGCATCAAGAAGAGAAAATAGCCCCCGATCACCGCGGCGAGGATAATTGCTCCGGCATGCAGCAGGACGATCCTTTGGCTGGGTTCGGTCTTGAGAGAATCAACACCGGATTTGAGGATCCAGGGGATGCCGCTGGCCGTAAGATTGGTCAAGAGCAGCCAAAGGCACCCGATGAGGAGCCGCCTCCGGTAACGGCCCAGCAGTGGAATGAGCTCAGAGAGCGCGGGGCTCAGACGCTTTATAATCCTCATTAGCATTATCTGAAGTATGCCAAAGGTCGAGGTGGGGTTCCAGCGCCGGGAAAGGATACCGCCAATTCATGTGGATTTTCAGGTCTTGATATCCTCTTCAGAGAATGTTTCCCCGTCGTGTGAATAGATTTTCGATTTGTCCTTCAGCCGGGTCGTCACATGAACCGGCCGGCCCCAAACCCGGGAGAGATTGCGCAGGGTATCGCAGGCATAATTGCGGTCCAGATCCACACCCTGATGTTCGTGGAAGAGGAGGAGTTCGCCTCGATTCTTGTAGTTGCCGTTCTCAATGAGAATGATCGGATTTCCAGCATTGGTGAGACTGAAGAGCAATTTCTCCTTAATTTTTTTAAAATCCCGGCTTTGTATTTCATAACGATTCGTATTTTCATTCCATTCAAATGTAAACAGCTGGTGTTCGATGCAAAATTCACGGGTCAAGAACTCATCAATAAAGGTGATATCATTATATATTCGCCGGGCTTCAAAGATCTTTTGTTCGCCCAGTCGCGGATTTTTGTCCCAGTTGCTTTTCTCGGCGAGATTGTCGCATTCTTCCCATTCTTTGCCAAAGCGGCCCTTGTCCCACCTTTCCTTTATGTCCCGCCAAAGTTGGACACCGATCTTATAGGGGTTCACACTCCCGTGAGGCATGGCCAGGATTCCGGCGCACCGATCCGCGTAGTCGATAACCTCACTCGGATCCAAAACTTTCTCTGTCATGATCCGGGAATGCCAATAGGTCGCCCAGCCCTCATTCATAATCTTCGTCTGCATTTGGGGGATGAAGTAATAGGCCTCACGCCGGATGATTTCGAGCATCTGCCTTTGCCATCGCTCTAGCGGGGCATGCTGGATAAGAAACCAGAGGATATCCCTCTCTGGTTTCTGAGGGAACTTACGATTCCGCTCCCGTTCTTCCATTATTTTCCTTCTCTGCTCCTCGAGGAATTTCTGCGGATTGATAAACTCATCCATATACTCTTTGCTGCGGAGTTTCTGGATCGAAGGGATCTTCTCTCGATCGACATCACCACTGATCAAAGCAGGTCGATCCGGAGGTGAGTGGATATCTATGAGATTTTCCAGCGACAAGGCCACATCGATGAATTGCTCCACGGCATCCACACCGAACGTCTCCATCCATCGGCGGACACTGGATGAGTGATGTGCCATTTGGTTAATCATTTTTCGATCAGTGTCATCAAAAAAGCGGTTGTTTTTGAAGAAATCGCAATGGGCATAAACGTGAGCCATCACCAGTTTCTGATCCAGATCTTCATTGGCTTCGAGAAGATAGGCGTAACAGGGGTTGTGGTTGATCACCAGTTCATAGATTCGGCTCAGCCCGTAGATATGACCCTTCATCAGCCGTTCATATTCCATGCCGAAGCGCCAGTGAGGGTATCGAATCGGGAAACCGCAGTATGAGGCGACCTCGGTCAGCTCTTCCCATGTGACAACCTCGAATATAGTCGGATAGAAATCTAAACCATAGCTGTGAGCGATATCGGCAATTCTCGCGGCCTGCTCTCTGAGATGTGGCGGGAGGGACATGGGATTCTTCTCCTCAGCGCCCGGTGCCCAGGAAGGTGCGGATGGTCTCGTAAATCATCTCCTTCGATGGGATATTGGCGGAAATAAGGTTTCCACATTCTTTGAAATGGGATGTCAAATCCTTAAGGAATTGGCCGCTGCCGTAAGGCGATTCCACTTGCCCATAGGCATAGAGGTTTGAAATCGGAAGAATTTTTTCCTCGAGAAGCTTCAGACAGTTTTCGGTGTCTCCAGTGCCCCAATTGTCCCCATCTGAAAATTGGAATGTATAGATATTCCATTCTTCGGGATTGTATTCCTCATCGAGAATCTTCTGCAGCATATTATAGGCGCTCGATATTTTCGTCCCGCCGCTCTCCTTCAGATGATAAAAGGTGTGCTGATCAACCTCGCGGGCGGCGGCATCGTGGACGATGTAGCGTATGGCGACATCCTGATATTGATAGCGGAGCCAAGTGTCGATCCAGAAGGATGTTATCCTCACGATTTCCTTTTGGTCGTCGCCCATGGAACCGCTGACATCCATAATGTAGAAAACAATCGCATTGGCGCGGGGAGCGGGGACTGATTTCCAAGAGCGATAGACCTTATCTTCTTTGATAGGAATGATGATGGGGCGCTTGAAGTCATAGGTGCCTGATGCAATTTGCCGTTTGAGGCTCTTTTTGTAGGTTCGTTTAACATGGCGAAGACTCTCGGGACCCGAGGCGCGGATGCCGCTGTACCGATCTCTCCGCTCAATGATATGTTTGGAGCCCTTCGGTTTGATCCTCGGCAATTCCAGTTCCTCGCCCATCATCTCGGCGAGTTCTTCCAGAGTAATATCAACTTCCAGGATGTGCGCACCGGGCTGATCTCCCGCAGTGCCGGCGCCTTCTTGCCCGCTCTGTGATGGATCGCCCGCAGCTCCCTTGCCCTGCCCGATGCCCCCTTCGTTGGAGCCATAGCGGAATTTCGGTATGTCGATCCGGGGAACGGGAATCGAAATGATATTCCGGCCCTTTCGGCCGATCATTTCTCCTTTGGTGATATATTTCCGGAAATCTTCACGGATGCGACCCTTAACAATTTCGCGGAAGCGACTATGGTCTCTGTTGATTCGCAATATCATGAGTCCGTCACCACCCCCGCGGAAAATGTTGGATATCGATCGTCCGTTTTATCAGTCCCCATTGTTGGATTCACTTCGGGCGAAAATGCTGGCGACGTAGCTCAAGACATCCACCGCACAGATTTCACAATATCCGTACTCTTTCATTAAACGGGTTTTGACGACGTCAATCTTCTCCTGGGTTGAGGCATCAACCACGCTTGAAACCAAACTTGTCAATTTAATCGAATCCTTCTGGTCCTCAAAGAGTTTTAACTCAAGCGCTTTCTGCAATCTCGAATTGTCTTTGTAGCTGAAACTCTTTCCTTCCAATGACAAAGCCCCAATGTAGTTCATGATTTCCTTGCGGAAGTCATCCTTGCGGCTGTCTGGGATGTCGATCTTTTCCTCGACGGATCGCATAAGGCGTTCGTCAGGATCCTCGTCTTGTCCCGTATAAGGATTCTTTACCCTTTCCTTCTGTGTATAGGCTTTTACATGATCGACATAATTCGCGAAAAGCTTGTTGACCGCCTCTTCATCCGCGCTGATCGCCCGCTGTACTTCGTTTTTCGCAATCTGTTCAAACTCCTCCTTTACGACATTCAGCAGCTCACGGTATCGGCGCCGGAGATCTTCACTTGTTATGAGACTGTGATGTTTGAGGCCGGATTCAAGCTCGTTGAGAACCATGAAAGGATTGATGCAATTACCGGCGCGATCTGATACCAGGGCGTTTGAAACCTTGTCCTGGACATAGCGCGGGCTGATTCCTTCCATGCCCTCGCGTTCCGCCTCCTTGCGCAATTCCTTGATGTTATCCGTCGTATAACCGGGAAGGCTTCTCCCATTATACAATTTTAGTTTTTGTATTAATGACAAATCGGCCTTTTTGGGCTGTTCAAGACGTGTCAGCACGGCCCACATACTAGCCATCTCAAGAGTGTGGGGGGCCACATGTTTGCCATGGATCATATCCTGGCTGTAATCCTTCATATAGATCTTTATTTCCTGATCGAGCTTTGTGATATATGGAATATCGATTTTGACCGTTCGATCCCGCAACGCTTCCATGAATTCATTTTTTTGCAATTTACGGTATTCGGGTTCATTTGTATGGCCGATGATGACTTCGTCGATATCCGTTTGCTGGAACTTCTTTGGTTTGATTTTGTGTTCCTGGCTGGCGCCCAAGAGGTCATACAAGAAGGCGACATCAAGCTTCAGAACCTCAATGAATTCAATTATGCCGCGATTGGCGACATTGAACTCACCGTCAAAATTAAAGGCGCGGGGATCAGAGTCACTTCCATACATGGCGATTTTCCGATAGTTGATATCGCCGGTCAGCTCGGTCGAGTCCTGATTCTTCTCGTCTTTGGGCTGGAAGGTTCCGATACCGATGCGGTTTTTTTCAGACATGATGATCCGATGAACAACGATATGATTCAGAATTTGAGACCAGTCGCCATTGTATTGGTGAAGCAAATCATCAAAATTGCGCCGGCAAGCAGGACATAGATCTCCCTCGACAAATACTTTATAATCCTTGTCCAGACGTTGATTCAATTCGCGGATGATCCCGCCACGTATTTCCATCGGTATGAGGTGAAGAGGTTCCTCATGCATCGGGCAGGGTTCGCTGGCCGGATTCTGGAGATCCATTTTCCACCCGAACGAGAAGAGCCGTCCCTCCGGCGATTTTGAATAATCCTCAAGCCCCCGCTTCAGGAGTCGGGCAATGGTCGATTTTGCCGATCCCACCGGTCCGTGAAGGAGCAACACTCTCTTTTCCGGTCCGTAACGGCATGCAGCCGCCTTAAAAATGTTCACAAGTTTCATCAAAGGAATCTCGAGGCCGAAGATAGCATCAGCTCCATCATTCGCCAGATCGTCGAAGAACTTGTACCGTGTGATCGTTTTCTTGAACTCGATATATTCCTCAGTGCCGTGAGAGAGGATCATGTCATAGACGCGCTGGAAAGCCGTCCGTGTCACTCTTGGGTCATGCAGCACGATTTGCATATAGTCATTAAAGGTCCCGGTCCAGTGGTGATCCCGAAAAACATCGGGTCGTAGACGGGCTTTGACTAATTCCATAAAATCATTGGTGGTCAATGGCATCGCCATCCCTCCATTCCGGGCCAAAATCCAACCCACATTTCATTTCGGGAACTCAACCGCCGACACCCGCTTGCCAGAGTATTGGCTCCTTCACGGAGGGATCAAGGAGAGAGTCAAGAAGGTGAACCGTTGTCTCGCGGTCCCTTGGGGTTCTTCCTTGAATCCCTGTTTGGAACGCTATCCAACACCCTCTCAATTTTCAAACCCTTCCATAAAGGGCCCGGTTCCTTCGGTGGTCCAGGCTCCTCTAGGATTATCGGATCCTCAAGAAGGTCCCTTGACCTGCATCCCTTGGTCATTGTGAGTGACAACATGTTGTGATAACCTTCGTTCCGTGATCGAAAAGGAATCCGACAGAATGGCGCAGACGCCAAGGGTCACAGACCCGATCCTTCAGGATGGAGATCGGAGTCTTGAAGGGGGACTTCGTCCGAAGTCGCTGAATGAATTCGTTGGGCAGGACGGACTTCGGGAGAATCTGCGGATTCTCGTTGAGGCGGCCACGGCCCGGGATGAGCCCCTTGAGCATATCCTCCTTTCCGGTCCCCCCGGTCTGGGGAAAACGACCCTCGCGACCCTTCTTGCCGGAGAAATGGGCACCCGGCTTGTCGTCACCAGCGGTCCGGCCCTCGAACGGGCCGCCGATCTCGTTGGCATTCTGACCGGCCTGCCACCGAAGGGAATTCTTTTTGTGGATGAGATCCATCGCCTGAGCCGGACCATTGAAGAATATCTTTACCCGGCGATGGAGGATCAAAGGCTGGATATCCTTCTTGACCGGGGGCCCTCGGCCCGAAGCGTTCGATTGAAGCTTCATCCTTTCACCCTTGTCGGCGCAACGACGCGCTCGGGGCGCCTCAGCGCGCCGCTGCGATCCCGGTTCGGCTTTGTGGGAAGGGTCGATTTTTACAATATTGTAGAACTTATGAAGATCGTCGAGAGGTCGGCAAGGATTTTACAATGTCCTCTCGAGGGGGAAGTCGCCGAGGAATTGGCCAAGCGCGGGAGGGGAACACCGCGGATCGTCAACCGGCTCTTGAGACGGGTGCGGGATTACGCCCAGGTTCGGGGCACGGGAGACGTCGACAAACACACCGTACTGCAGGCTTGCGAACTCCTGCAGGTCGGTGAAGACGGGCTCCATGAAATGGATCGAAAAATTTTAGAAACGATTATTGTTAAATTCAGCGGCGGCCCGGTCGGCCTCAACACGTTGGCGGCCTGTCTCGGAGAGGAGCCCGATACGATTGAAGAGGTCCATGAACCTTTTCTTTTGCAGGAAGGATATATCGAACGCACACCGCGAGGCCGGGAAGCCGCGGTGCGGGCCTATCAAGCGCTGGGGATCGATGCCAAACTCAAGCCCAAGCCTCCCGGTCTCTTCACATAAAGGATCCACCGGTGGATGCAGGTGCATACGATTATCATCTTCCTGAAGAGCGCATTGCCCAGTGGCCCGCCACTTTGCGGGATAGGTCCCGTCTGCTGGTTATGGATCGGCGGGTGGGATCTTTGGACCACCGGGTTTTCAAGGACCTTCCCGATTTTCTGAGCGCCGGGGATCTATTGCTCCTGAATGAAAGCCGCGTCATTCCCGCCCGCCTCTTTGGAAAGAAACCGACCGGCGGGCGCGCTGAAATTCTGCTTGTAGAATCGGCCGCAGAGAATCCGGAACCGGCCCAGCGGAACTATTTCGGCATGATCCGCCCCGCCCGGGCGGGACGGCCGGGCTCCATTATTGAGCTTGAAGACGGTTGGCGGGTAGTTGTTGAGGAAAGGGCGCTGGAGGAGGGAATGCATCGACTGCGGCTCGAGGGAACCGGGCGGGTCGAGGATCTCCTGGCGCATTGCGGCCATATGCCGCTTCCGCCCTATATTCGCAGGGAGGATACGGAAGAAGATCGCGAGCGGTATCAAACCGTTTATGCGAAACAACCCGGATCGATCGCGGCGCCGACCGCGGGGTTGCACTTTACAAAGGAGCTGCTGGACAAAATCCGGGGGATGGGTGTTTGCACGGCGTCGGTCATCCTGCATGTCGGGCCGGGTACCTTCCGGCCGGTGCGGGAAAGGGATCTGCGCCGGCACCGGCTGCATCCTGAATCGTATGAGATACCCGAAGCGGCGTCGCGGGCTGTGGAGGAGACGCGCCGGGCGGGGGGCCGGATAGTCTGCGTGGGGACGACCACGGTTCGCGCCGTCGAAGCCGCGGCCGCGGAACGGTCGCCTGCGGGACCGCTCTGTCCACCGGGCGGCGGGCGCACGCGGCTCTTTATCCATCCGCCTTATACATTTCAGGTTACCGATGCACTGATCACGAATTTCCATCTTCCACGTTCGACGCTGCTCATGCTGGTCAGCGCTTTTGGAGGCCGGGAGGAGGTTCTCTCGGCCTATAGAACGGCGGTCTTACAAAAGTACGCCTTTTACAGCTATGGTGATGCGATGTTGATCCTTTGAGGGAGAAAGCGTGCTGACCTTTCAAATAAGAAGCCGGGATTCTAATAGCGGCGCCCGCACCGGCCTCCTCGAGGTGGGTGGGCATCGCATCGACACACCCGTTTTTATGCCCGTGGGTACCCAGGCCTCCGTCAAAACACTCGATTCGGCTGAGCTGGAGGCCGCGGGGGCTCAAATCATCCTGGGCAATACATATCACCTTCTTCTCCGGCCCGGTCCCGAACGGATGAGCCGGCTTGGAGGGCTTCACCGGCTCATGTCCTGGCCGCGCGCCATCCTGACCGACAGCGGCGGATATCAGGTCTTCAGCCTGTCCGATTTGCGCAAGATCCGCGAAGATGGGGTGGAGTTCGCCTCCCACAAGGATGGGTCCAGACATTATTTGACCCCCGAGCGGACGATCGAAATTCAGGAGGCGATTGGGAGCGATATCCTGATGCCCCTCGATGTCTGCTCACCCTATCCCTGCGACCGGGCCCGCGCCCGCGAGGATCTGCGATTGACATTGCAATGGGTCAGAGCCAGCCGTGTCGCTTTTGATGGGAGAGGTTATACCGACCGGGCCCTCTTTGGGATTGTGCAGGGGAGCGTCTATCCCGATTTGCGCGAGGCGTCGGCCCAGCGTCTCCGGGATTTGGAGATGGACGGATACTCGGTGGGCGGATTATCGGTCGGGGAGCCGCCCGAAGAACGCTGGCCGCTGGCCGAGGTGAGTCTCCGGCACCTGCCCGATGAGAGACCCCACTACCTGATGGGTGTTGGGACGCCGGAGGATATCGTGACGGCGGTTGGACTCGGATATGATATGTTCGATTGCGTGCTGCCGACCCGTAACGCCAGGAACGGCACCGTCTTCACCTCGCGCGGCAAACTCGTTGTCAAAAACAGGACATATGCAGAGGATGAGCGCCCCCTCGATCCCGATTGCGACTGTTCGACCTGCCGGCGTTATTCCCGGGCTTATCTCCGGCATCTATTTAATGTGGGCGAGATGCTGGGACCCCGTCTTGCGACATTGCATAGCATCCACTACTACTTGAAACTCATGAAGGATGTGCGCCGTTCGATTGACCTGGGTTCTTTCGCCGCGTGGCGGCGGGAGACGATTCAACGCTGGACAGAAGGGCCCGAAGAGAGAGGATAACTTCGGCATTCAGTACTACCGAATTCAAGGAGGTCCAAATGGTGTTGGGGATTGCAATGATGTTCATGGCGGGTGGGGGCGGACAGGCCGGGGAGGCTCAGGGAGGCGGGATGATCCAGATGCTGTTCCTCTTCGTCTCCTTCATCGCCATCTTTTACTTTCTCATTCTTCGGCCGCAACAGAAGCGTCAAAAGGAGCACCAGAAACTTCTCGAATCCCTGACGAAGGGAGACCGGGTCCTGACAAGCGGCGGGATGTACGGAACCGTCATCGGGATCAAAGATGATATCGTGGTGCTCAAGGTCGGTGAGGATGTGAAAATCGAGTTCTCGCGCGCCAGCATCCAAGCCGTCATCAAGGGCTAGGTGATCACGGGAGCAAGACCAGATCCCCCCGTCGGAGGCGGCGGAATGAACTGAGCATGGGAAAGCCCGTTCTGATCTACATGGGAACGCCGGAATTCGCGGTTCCCCCATTGGAAGCCCTCTGTGAAGCGGGGTTGCCGCCCGCGGTTGTCTATTCCCAGCCGGACCGGCCGCGTGGGAGGGGCCGCAAGGTCTTCCCCACCCCGGTGGCGGAGGCGGCCCGGCGGCTGGGGTTGGAGATCCGGCAACCTGAGGTTTTACAAACCCGAGACGAAAGGGAGCAGCTTGAAGCGCTGCAGCCCGACCTGATCCTGACGGTGGCCTACGGAAAGATTCTGCGCCGGCGATGGCTGAAGCTGCCGCGGGTTGGGGCGGTGAATCTGCATCCCTCGCCGCTTCCACGGTACCGTGGGATGAACCCCATGGGGCGAACCCTGATGCGGGGTGATGCGTGGACCGGCGTGAGCGGATTCTTGATGGATGAGGGGACCGATACGGGACCTATCCTGAAACAGATCCTGACACCGGTGGATCCGATGGAGACTTTGGGGGATCTGAGCCGGCGATTAGCCCGGCTCGGCGGCGGACTTCTCATTGATATTGTTAAAGAAGCCATGGAGGGATCGCTGCAGCCGGTAGCTCAGGATGAGGATCTGGCCACCATCGCCGCGCCCTTTGATACCGAGGAGTCGCATCTTTCCTGGCGGCAGCCGGCGATACACATCCATAACAGAATCCGGGCGATGAGCCCCGATCCGGGGGTGATCGTTCGATGGCGGGACCGGTGCTGCAAAATCCTCCGCAGCCGCCCGCTGGATGAAATTCAGCATCCCGAGCCGCCGGGTCAGATGCTGCCCGGACTGAAAGGCCATCCGCCACGGGTTGTCTGCCGGCCCGGTCTGATTGAGCTCTTGGAAATTCAACCGGAAGGGAAGGCGGTGATTCCCGGTGAGGCCTGGTACCGGGGTTGCCGGGCTCTGGATGGTCCTGTCTTCCTGGAGGAGATATGAGGGATTCACCCCCGGGCCTGCCGGTTCGGGAGGCGGCCGTCACCCTCCTCAATTCCTGGGATCAAAAGCCGTCTCCGATAAGCCACAGCCTTGATGCGGCGCGCCGTCAGCTTGAAGACCCCCGCGATCGCGCCTTTCTGACCAACCTGATCTTCACGACCTTCCGCTGGCTCGGCTGGGCCGATGCGGTACTCGATGCGCGGCTTCGACAGGGCCTGGCGTCGCTGACGCCGCCGCTCAGAAACATTCTGCGGATTGGAATTGTACAACTCTATCGGATGAAGGGGCGTGAGCCCCATGCCGTCGTTCACACGAGTGTCGCCTTGGCGAAAAGAATGACCGGCGACCGGCGGCATAACCTTGTGAACGCGGTGCTGCGGGGTCTCCTGAGAGAGCCGCCGGGGGAGAGAGAGATCCGCACGGGGGATGAGATGGAGGACCTGGCCCGCATCTATTCCCATCCGTCTTGGATCCTCAAACGCTGGGATGCCCAATATGGGAGGGAGAGGCTCCTTGAAATCTGCCGGTGGAACAATGCATCCCCCCAGCTCTCCTTCCGCATCCGCGGGGGGGGAGCGGTGCGGGAGGTCTTACTATCGGAGTTGAGGGCGGAAGGCCTGTCCCCTGAACCCGGAGCCCTGCTCCCGGACCATTACCGGCTGGAGGCGGGGTATATCCCGGAGGAGAGCCGCTGGGTGAAGGAGGGGCGGATTGTCATTCAGGATGAGAGTGAGGCCCTGGTGCCTCTCCTCTGGGATCCACGGCCGCCCATTCTCGACACCTGTGCGGGACCGGGCACCAAGTTGGGGCGGCTGGCCGAGATGTCAGCAGACGCCGGGGTCGTGTTAGGATGGGATCTGACCTGGGAGAGGATCCGGCTGGTGGCTGAGACGGCCTCCCGCCTGGAGTTGCCCAATATCCGATGTGTCGTTGCGGACGCAACAAGGCCCCCGATCCGGGGACCCGTCGGCGCGATACTGGTCGATGCGCCCTGCTCGAATCTCGGGGTCCTTTGCCGGCGTCCCGACGCTCGCTGGCTCCGCCGTCCGAGAGAAATCGAAGAGCGGGCGGCGCTCCAAAAGGAGTTGGTCGGAGAAGCGCTGAAGCTGCTGGGTCCGGGCGGATTGCTGCTCTACTCGGTCTGCAGTCTCGAACCGGAAGAGACCGATGGCGTTTTGGCGCCGTTCACCCTCGAGGAGGGAGGGCCTCTGGAGTGGGTTGAGCCGGCGATCTCCCTTCCCGAAGATATCCGCGGCGGGCGGGGGCGTCTTCGGATCCGGCCGGGTCAACGCGGGATGGAAGGGGTTTACGCCGCCCTGGGGCGGAAGGCGGCTTGAACAATATCAAGCTGAACAATATCAAGCTGAACAATATCAAGCTGAACAATATCAAGCTGAACAATATCAGGTTTAACAAAATCAATTGAGGAGGTGTGGGTTCTGAAGACGTCGACGGAAGCGGGTCAGGAACAGGACAAAGCCGGAAGGACGGGATGGGTTTCGCATCCGAAGTGGCGCCGTACCGCATCGATTCTCCGCCGCCTCATTTTCATCGGGCTTGGGATGGTGGTCGGGTTGATCCTATTCGATCGATTCCTGATGCCGTATGTTGTCCGGCTGGGGGATGAGGTGGATACCCCCAATGTCGTGCTTCTCTCGGAAGAGGAGGCTGATTCTCTCCTGGCTCAAACCGGTTTGAAGTGTCAGGTCTTGGCCCGCCGGTATGACAACCAGGTGCCGCCCGGCCGGATCATGGATCAAGAGCCCGGACCCGGCATGAGGGTCAAGAGGGGCCGGATTTTAAGATTGCTGGTCAGTCTCGGATCGTTGGGGCGATCGGTGCCGGAGATTCGTGGCCACCCCGTTTCTCACGCCCAGCTCCTTCTCGGTAGGGAAGGGATGGCGATGGGTCGTGTCACCTATGTCACGAGCCGCGAGGTGCCCGAGCAGACGGTGGTCGCAGCCAGCCCCGCCCCGGGAGCTCCCTTCCCGGCGGGGGGTGAGGTCAATCTGCTTGTCAGCGAGGGGTATCCAAAGCGGGCCTTTCTGATGCGGGATTTTCGCGGAGAATCAGCTGAACGAATTCGCTCCCTATTGAAAGCCGCCGGTCTGCAGGTCGAGGTCAGAGCCTGGCCCGGACAACCGCTGGATGCCGACGAGATCGTTGAACAGACACCGCCCTCCGGACACAGGATTGAAGAAGGGGGGATGGTCGAGTTGCTGACGGGGAGGAGAAAGGGATGAACCGTTCCGCCGATGCCATGCGGCGGGTGCCGGATGGGATCCAGGTTGTGCCGAGTCTGCTCTCCGCCGATTTCGCCGACCTGCGCCGGGATATCCGCAGCGTCGAAGAAGCCGGCGCCCGGTGGCTGCACCTGGATGTGATGGATGGACACTTTGTTCCCAATATCACCTTTGGACCGGCCTGGGCCGGGGCTGTCCGCAAAGTCTCTGGTCTTTATCTCGATGCGCATTTGATGATCACCAGCCCCATCGCATATATTGACCGTTATGCGAAAGCCGGGGTCAATCTCGTCACCGTCCACGCGGAGACGGATGAATCGCTGGAAGAGATCAGCGGCCGCTGCAGGGAAGCGGGAATCGGCTTTGGATTGGCTTTCCGGCCCGGGACCGATCCGGTTCCCTATCTCGACCGGTACGGAGCGGCGCTGGATCTTGTTTTGGTGATGACGGTCGAGCCCGGTTTCGGCGGGCAATCCTTTATGAAGGATATGCTGGGTAAAATTGAGACAGTTCGGGATTGGCGGAAGGATCGGCGGGCCTCATTCCGGTTGCAGGTCGATGGTGGAATCAACCACGACACCCTTACCTTGGCGGTTGCAGCGGGAGCGGAGGGCCTTGTCGCCGGTAACGCCGTCTTCGCCGGTGGTGATCCCGGCGGGAATTTTCGGACTTTAACAAAATTGATCATGTGATTTGATAAATATGAACAGGACATGAGGTGAACAAAAACCGAGAAAAACGAGCAGGAAAAGAATGAGAAAGGATCGAGTGCTGCATGTTTGAGCAACTGAGTGAGCGACTGGATGGGATTTTCGCTCGCCTGAAAGGTCACGGCAAACTAACACCAGACAATGTCCGCGACAGCCTGCGCGATGTTCGCCGGGCTCTGCTGGAAGCCGATGTTAATTTTAAAGTCGCCAAAGAATTGATCGCCCGCGTCGAGACAGTGGCCGCCGGACAGGAGGTTCTGAAGAGCCTCACGCCGGGGGCCCAAGTCGTCAAAGTCGTTCACGACACTCTCATCGGCATTCTTGGTTCCTCCACCGCCGGGCTGCCGGATGCCAAATTCCCGCCCCGCCGTATCCTCATGGTGGGGTTGCAGGGCTCCGGTAAGACCACGACAACAGCGAAACTCAGCGCGTGGCTGCGCCGCCAGAAGCGCATCCCCGCCATGGCGGCCTGTGATTTGCAGCGGCCCGCCGCCATTGATCAATTGGAGATCTTAGGCAAGGAATTGGATCTCCGTGTTTATGTCGATCGGAATTCCAAGGACCCGGTCAAAGTCGCCCGGGATGCGGTGACATGGGCCCGTCAAGAAGGGGTCGACGATCTTTTGATCGACACCGCCGGGCGGTTGCAGGTTGACGAAGAGCTTATGGAGCAGCTGGTCTCCGTGCGGGATGCCGTATCCCCCGATTCGATTCTTCTCGTCGTGGATGGGATGACAGGGCAGGAAGCCGTCTCGGTCGCCCAGTCCTTTCATCAGAAGTTGACGCTTCAGGGAACGATCCTCACGAAAATGGATGGAGACGCCCGCGGCGGCGCCGCCTTGAGCATCCGTCATGTGACCGGTGTTCCCATCCTCTATATGGGGGTTGGTGAAAAGACCTCGGCCCTCGAGGTTTTCCATCCCGACCGGATGGCCTCCCGGATTTTGGGGATGGGTGATGTTTTAACCCTTGTTGAGCGGGCTCAATCGGTTGTGGATCAGGACCAGGCATTGAAGCTTCAGGAGAAGCTGAAGCACCAGGCCTTCACCCTGGAGGATTTTATGGATCAGATCCGCCAGGTTCGCAAGATGGGTCCCCTCGAGGATATCATGAAGATGATCCCCGGAATGGGGGGGAAGGCTCTTAAGGGGGTTCAGATCGATCCCAAGGAGCTGGGCCGCGTGGAGGCGATGATTCGATCGATGACACCGGCGGAGCGCCGGCGGCCGGAAATTATCAATGGAAGCCGTCGAAAGCGAATCGCCAAGGGGAGCGGCACGACGGTTCAGATGCTCAACAGGCTCCTCAAGGATTTTGACCAGATGCGTAAGATGATGGGGCAGATGGCGAAAGGAAAGGGCTTCGGGGGTTTCAATATGATGAGGGCCCGCCGGAGATAATCCTTGCAACGGGATGCGCCACGCCATTCAATAGCGGAAATTCCCGCCAACTCCGTTTTTATTTGAGATAGAAACGGTCTTCCCTTTGGAAGATGGTTGTCGTATCCTGCTATTTTGTATCTGTTTCACAGAAATTTGGTGAGAGGGGAAAAAACCCCCGACCAGGTTATGTAATAAGGAGGACCAGTAGTGGCGGTCGTTATTCGAATGCAGCGGGTCGGCACCCGCAATCGTCCCTTTTGGCATATTGTTGCGGCAGATTCCCGCATGAAACGTGATGGTCGATTCCTTGAAAAGTTGGGCCACTACGATCCGGTTCCCAATCCTCAGGTCATTCAACTCGATTTGGAGAAAGTGGATTCCTGGGTCAAGAAAGGCGCCAAGCCATCGGTCAAGGTTGCGAGCCTGATGAGGCTGGTGGCGCGGGGCGGCCCGATCGCGACCGTCACGGAACCAAAGGTGGCGCCGGTTGTAGAGGCAAAGATTCCAGAGGCCGAAGCACCCATCGAAGCCAAGACTCAGGCAGAGGTCACAGAGCCGACACCCGAGGCCGCGGAGGTGACGCCGGCGGTTGAAGAAGAGAAGCCAGCGGAATAACCCGACGAGTGAACAAACAGGCGACGTTTCGGGGAGGCTCTAAAGAGAGGCTCTCTGACAACCCGCGACGCGAGGGCTTCGCCGAGCCCAGCAGGAGGTGAAAACGAAAATGAAAGCTCTTATCGAATATATTACCAAGGCTTTGGTTGATAAACCTGATGAAGTGGAAGTTCGCGAAGTCGTTGGCGAAAAGACAACGGTTTATGAGCTACGTGTCGGTGATGGCGATCTTGGAAAGGTCATCGGCAAGCACGGAAGGACGATCCGGGCTATCCGTACTCTGCTGAGTGCTTCCGCCACAAAGGCGAACAAGCGAGCTGTTCTGGAGATTCTCGAGTAGGTCGAGACGCCGTCTCTTCCCTATAAGATCCGCCGATGATGCAAAAGGATTCTTCATGGGTCGCCGTGGGCAGAATCCGCAAGCCTTTTGGCTTGAAAGGTGAAGTCGCGGTGGAGGCTTTGGGGGAAACGGTTGAACATTTGCAGCCCGGCCAGGAACTCTTCCTTCGTCAGCATAATGGTGAACGATTGCGCCTGGTCGTAGCCGGTCTCAAGATTCTCACAAGGAAAATCGTTCTTTCTTTTGAGGGTATTGAGAATGTCGACGATGTAGAAAAGTGGCGCGGGTGCCCTCTTGAGATGTCCCCGGCCGAATTGCCGGAGCTGGAACCGGATCAATTCTACTTCTATCAGTTGCTCGGTCTGGATGTCACGGATGCTTCCGGCCGGCCGGTTGGGATTGTTAAAGATGTCATGGAGGGACCGGCCCAACCCCTCCTCGTTATCAAGAGCGCCGGTAAAGAGATTTTGATCCCCTTCGTGGGGGATTTCATCCAACAAGTGGATCTTGAAGATGGCGTCATCCATTTGGGGGATGTGCAGGGTTTGCTGGAGTTATGAGCCGGGATCCTTACCGCATCTGGATCCTGTCCGGTTTGCCCGGTGTTCTGACGGGGGCAATGGAGGAGGGGATCCTCCGGATTGCCCAGGAAAAGGGACTGGCTCGGGTCCAGGTGATCAATCTTCGGGATCATACCGATGATCGGCACCGGACCATTGATGATGCGCCCTACGGGGGCGGCCCGGGAATGATCCTGATGGTGGAGCCGGTGATTCGGGCGTTACGCGCCCTGCCGGAGGCCGATGGGAACCGGGAAGTGTTTCTCCTTTCGCCGCGTGGGGAGACGCTTGTACAGAAAAGAGTTGAAGAGCTTTCCAAGCTCGACGAACTCGTACTGATTTGTGGTCGATATAAAGGAGTGGATGAGCGGATCCGCACCTACATCACCGGTGAGTTGAGTCTCGGTGACTATGTTTTGTCCGGGGGAGAACTTGCAGCGGCCGTCATCGCCGATGCGATTGTAAGGTTGTTGCCTGATGTTTTGGGGTGTTACGACTCTGCCTTGGGCGATTCTTTTACATCCGGGCTGTTGGATAGCAGTTATTATACACGCCCGGAAGTATTCGATGGTTTGAGTGTCCCGCCGGTTCTTCTCTCCGGCCATCACGGCAAGGTTGAGAAGTGGCGGCGAATGGATTCTCTGCAAAGGACTCTGATCCATCGTCCCGATCTGTTGGAAGGGAGCGAATTGACACCTGAGGATCAGGCCCATCTCCGCAAACTGGGATGGGAACCGATTGAACGGTGTGATACTTGAGAGCGAGGAAACGATGTACCGGCCTCCGAAAACTGATATTGAGCGCCGGACGCTAGGGAGGAGATGAAGTATGGACGTCATCCGGCAGATTGAGGCCAAACAGATTCGGGAAGATGTCCCCGAATTTATTCCCGGGGATACGGTTCGTGTTCATGTTAAAGTCGTTGAAGGCGACAAGGAGCGCGTTCAGATCTTCCAGGGTGTCGTAATCGCCAAGCAGGGACCCGGCTCCCGTGAAACCTTTACCGTTCGTAAGATCAGCGGCGGTATCGGTGTCGAGCGCGTCTTCCCGATTCATTCGCCGAATTTGGCAAAGATCGAGGTGACGCGGCGCGGACGTGTCCGCCGGGCGAAATTGTATTACCTCCGCCACAAGTCAGGGAAACAGGCCAGGATCCGCGAGAAGCGGTAGACCTCATGGCCCGTTCCGGTGGGTCCGCGCTTCCGGACAGCCGTTGGGAGACCAAGCTGCGGCGGGCGGGCCTCAACCCCGTCGCTGGAGTTGATGAAGCCGGCAGGGGATGCTTGGCCGGTCCGGTTGTTGCAGCGGCTGTCATTCTGTCGCCCGGAACAAGGCTTCCCGGTTTGAATGATTCGAAAAAGCTGTCTCTTACGCAGCGCGAGCAAATGTTCGCGCTGTTGTCTTCCCGGGCCGAATATTTGACATGGGCTTGGTCCGGTCCCCGTGAGATCGATCGATTCAATATTCTTCAAGCGACTTTCATGGCGATGCGCCGGGCCCTTTCCCGGCTGCCTGTGCTTCCCGCGATGGTTCTGGTGGATGGATCGATGACGATCCCGGGATGGTCTGGACCTCAGGAGGCGCTGATTCGAGGCGACGGCCGATGCCGATCGATTGCGGCGGCGGGGGTCGTCGCCAAGGTTGTGCGGGACCGGCTTATGGAGCGCTGTCACAATCTCTACCCCCAATTCGGATTTAATAACAATCGCGGCTATGGAACGCCTGATCATCTCCTTGCCCTGATGTTGAAGGGGCCATGCCCGCTGCATCGCCGCTCCTTTGCGCCGGTGGCCATGACCCGGCAGGGCTTTTTTCTCCAAACGCCGCCATCCGCCTAGAACACCTCTGGCACACTCCTTGTATATTCTCTTTCTCAGGAAAATGTCGAGGAGAGAACATATGACTGGCAGTGACCGCCTGAGCTTGGGACATTGGGGGGAGGATCTGGCCGCCTGTTTTCTCAAGGGATTGGGTTGCGAGATACTCGAACGGAACCTTCGATTTGGACCGCTGGAGGTCGATCTCGTGATCCGCGAAGGAAAGACGATCGCCATGGTGGAGGTAAGGCTCCGCTCTGATCATTCGCATGGCCGGCCGGAGGAGACGGTTGGTTTCAGAAAACGGCGGACTCTTGATCGGGCATGGAGAGAGATCGCCAAGAGGTATCCTGAGGTGAGTTGGATCCGGATCGATATTCTCGCCATCAGCCGATTGGGGAAGCGCCAGGTTCAGATCCGTCACTTCCCCAATGCCTGGAAACCGCTCGGGACTCAGATATTTTAAATCCGCCCGCGAATCTCTTACTCAGGGAGCCGGTAACAGATAACCTGCTGGGGCGAGGCCTCCTCATCATCTTCCGCTGTCAGGGTGCCGGACCCGAATTGAGCGGCCAAGGCATCGATGAAACCGGTAACCAATACAACTCTTCTGTTTCCGAGGAAGAAAAGAGTATCGCTCAATCCATTCCCCTCACCGGCGAAAGAGACCTGTTCAATGAAATGTCCGCCGGCGTCAAAGTGATCATAGGTCGCTATGATTCCTTGCGGCTGATGACGGCAGCCGCGGCTGGTGAGGACCCAAAGCTGGCCGTCGGGGGTGACCTGAAGCCCCCGTTGGAAGTGGGCGATAGCGGGCTCGGTTTCTTCGAGATCAAAGGAGACCTGGAGGTTAGGATTGGCGACGGCGCTCTCATAGAGCCGCCGCAGCCGGTCGGTATCCGCTTGTTCACGCTTCAGTGGTTCGTAAGCGCGTTCAATGATCCGCTCGACCTTCCCATCCGGAGAGAAGACGGTGATGGCATATTGATCGCGATCAGCATAAACATAAGTGCGCCCATTGGCGTCGACGCCGAAGCCCCACCAGAAAGAGGGCGTATGCTCTTTTTCGATGAATGTGAAATTGTTAAAATCAAACATTGAGTTCAACGTCATGTAGTTGGCCGTCTCTTCTCCGCTCATCTTGAAACCAGACAGGAAATAGATTCGTTTTTGGGTGCCCGGTGTGTCTCCGGGTTTCGATATTTCCCCGGAGATCACGATATGATCCCCTCCGCCGGCGGCGGCGGTCAGGCCTGTGAACCCTCCCTCCGTCGGCTTTTCGCTGCCGGGGATGAGTGAGCCCTTTGGGTTGTTTTCCATGTCGACCATCGTGATCTTGCCCGGAAACTCCTCGACGCAGGCGACGCTGCCATCGGGCATTAGAAGCATATCGCGGGGGCCTTGAACCTCCCCTGGTCCCTCACCTTGCCGGAAGAGGGTTTTTAAAAGTTCGCCGGTGGGGGAGTAGATATGAACATGGCAAAGCTGCGCATCGAGAACATAAACATTTCCATCGCTATCGCCGCAAATCTTGCTGATGAGACCGAAGAGGATCTCCTCGTCCTCACCCCCGATCCGCCAGACCTCTTCCAGGTTGACCGTCTTAACTCCCTGGCTCGGTGAAGCGCTGTTTTGTATATGGAGTACGCCGTCGATGGTTGTTTCCTTGCCGGCAAAGGCTGGACCGGCCAGAATCACGAAAATTCCCAACATCAGAAAATTCACTCGTCTTTTTAGCATATCCCCTCCCCCAAATCATTCCCCGGCCTCATGCGGAAAATCCCCATGAGTGACCCATTATATCCACACCCTTAATAATCACGATAGTTTACGCCGTAAGGTTCCCTTTTGGGCGGGATTTCTCTCAATCTGGGATGTAGTCTCTATCCCGAAGGTAACTTTCGGCCGGGCGAGAATCCATAGAGAGTTTGAAGGCTCCACATCGGAGAACAAGGAGATGGGATGGACAGCAAGAAGCGAGTTTTTGTGACGGGTGATTTTGTCTTGGACCACCACATATACGAAGGTGTACGGCATCATTATGCTGATTCAGGCGACGGCGTTCGTCATATTAGGGAGCTCGGCGGAGCGGCGTTGATTGAGAAGATACTTCGTTTCTTATTGGATGCAAAGGACGGCGACGATTCGCTTGTGCTGGGGACTGATTTCAAGATCGGTGATGCTTTGGACAGCAAGAAAATAACCCCTGATAACGATCAAGCCTATGCCATTTGGGGGCCGACGCTGAAGAATCCTGATAAGGAACCCAAGGTGTGGCGTGTCTCCTTTGAGATGGGATTTGGTGGCAATCGCTCGCAGCTGAAGAGAGTTGAATGGCCCAGTTCCAAAGAACCGCAAGGCCGGTTTGATGTGGTTGTCATCTCCGATGGTGGTCTTGGCTTTCGTGATAGCTCGAAGGAGTGGCTGGCGGACGCATTGAAGGAGGACGGGTGGATTGTCCTGAAGACCGCGGCTCCCCTCCAGGAGGGGGCCCTTTGGTCGCAATTGTTAAAAGACCATTCGGATAGGCTGGTGGTCATTCTGTCCGCATCTGAGCTCCGGAAATCCAACGCGCAGATCAGTTCAGGGCTCTCTTGGGAAGAAAGTCTTGAAACGTTGGGAAGAGAGATCGTGAAAGATGGCGCGTTGGATCAACTTCCGAAATGCCGTCATCTGATTGTTGCTTTTGAATCCGAAGGCGCGCTTTGGATTGATTTGAATGAGCGCCCTAAGCTTGAAAAGGGAATGTTGGAAAAGGTCGTTTGCCATTTTATATATCAGGCATCCGGGATTGAAGGAGATCATCAGCGAAGGTCCAAGGGACGTGCTTTCGGATTTCTGTCGTGTCTGACAGCCGCGATTGTTAAGCCTCTGGTGCGCGGCGGTGCTGTCGATTTTAGTGCCGCACTTGAAGGCGGACTTTCGGCCATGCATGACCTGCTCGAAAATGGACACGGTCCCTCTGACTATGAAGCGAGCGGTTTTCCGGCGGAACGATTGGCCGGAGTGATCAATGAGGCAACATGCCGCTACTCCCGTGCCGTGCTGCCCTTGTCGTCACTTTGTGAGAAGCCGACTTGCCCGGATAGTGTCACCGGTGTTTCTTCTGAATCCGGGGGGTGTTGGAGTTTACTGCGTGAGGTTCTCAAGTCCAAGGACTGTGAATGTATAGATCCGGCCTATGATCTGGCGAAACTGGTCATCCGTCATGGTCCGATTGCGCTGGAGAGTCTTCCTCACCTGCGCATGAAAGCCCTCATGAGTGTCGATCGCCGGGAAATTGAGGCTTTGCGCGGTTTGGAGCGTATTGTTCAGGAATACGCTGATAGAAAAAAGGCGAAAAAACCCCTTTCGATCGGTGTTTTCGGCCCTCCGGGTTCGGGAAAGTCCTTCACGGTGAAGCAGTTCGCCCAATCTCTCCTTGGCAAGGATGGCTGGATGGAGTTCAACCTCTCGCAGTTTTCCGGTCCAGAGGATCTGAATGGAGCGTTCCATCAAATTCGCGATGCGGTCCTGAGGGGCCTTGTGCCCGTCGCTTTTTTCGATGAATTCGATGCTCAGGAATACAGATGGCTGCAATACCTGCTGGCCCCCATGCAGGATGGATATTTCCAGGATGGGCAGATTACACATCCAATAGGGAAGTGCATCTTCATCTTTGCGGGCGGAACGAGCCGCTCTTTTGAAACTTTTGGACCTGTGAAGCCCGGCAATAGCCATAATCCGGGAAAGACCTCCTTCCAAATAGAAAGGGAAGAGATCGAGTACCGAGTTTTCAAGTTCGCCAAAGGGCCTGATTTTAAAAGCCGGCTTGATGGGTTCCTGAATATAAATGGTCCCAACCGGCGTTGTCTCCCCGCTGAAGAAGTTGATTCTCCAGATATCTGCGACATCTTCTTCCCGATCAGGCGGGCTTTCATTACGCGAGGGGAATTCAATTGTGAAGCTCATACCCGGCTGAATATCGATGAAGGCCTATTGAATGCCATCGTGGAAGTCGAGAGCTATAAACATGGGTCGCGTTCTCTCGGCAAGGTTCTCGATCCGTTGAAAGCCGCCCTTCCCGGCGCCCTCTATCGGTCCCTGATTCCCCCCCGGGGACAATTGGCGTTGCACACCGATGCCGACGCATTTCTTGAAAAATGTCGTCTGGCGGAACCGACTGCTCCCATCGCCACTTTCAAGGATGACGCTGATCGGCTTAGGGCCGCCAAGGCCATTCATGACACATGGCAAACACTCGGTGTGGTTCAGGGCTGGAAAACCAAGGATTCAGTCGTTCCATTCGAAGAATTGGCAAAGTTCTGGAAGAATTCAAATCTGGCCGCGGCCGATCGCATGGCGGAAATCCTGAGTCTTGTGGATCTCAAGCTTGAGGAAGGCGGGATAACGGACGACCAGCGAAAGTTTGTCCTCAACAAGATTGAGTATCATCTCGAGCTGATGGCCGAGGTGGAGCATGCCGGCTGGATGGATTGGCACCTGGAACAGGGGTGGATATTGGGTCCTAAAAAAGACAAGGATCTGAGGGTGGCGCCAACGGCGAAAAGTCATCCTTGTCTCCGCCCGTACACCAAACTCTCAGATCTCGAGCGAAACAAGGACCGCAACTCCATCCGGCATTTCCTTGACTTCGCGGAAGCCGGAGGTATGAGGATTGTGCCGGTACGGAGATAGGGAAGAAGATCAAGGGACAGAGAGAAATAGAGTCTCCGATCAGGGTGAGCAGCCATGGAACTAACACCCGGTTTGGTGGTGTCACACTCCCGGAGGGCGGTCCGGGGTTGAGATTCTGATGCGAGGCGGGGGCCGATTCCATGAAAAAAACCCTTGCCAAATGACGAGTTGGATCGATCTTTTAATTAGGGAGTGATAAGGTTCAGCCTATGAAAGACAGCAGATATCTCCTCTGGCTTCTGATCCCCCTCATGCTTGCCGGGTGTTCGCACGCCCCGAAATCTCCCTCTTCGCTGCCTGCATCCCCGGCCAAGGTCGCCGATACCCTCGTTCAGAGTCCATACCTCACCGATGAGGATCCGGAGGAGAGCCCCCAGGCCGAGATCGATCCGCTCCATAGAGAGTCAGAACGCCTCCTTGACAGCCTGGCGGTGACCATCGGCGAGCCGGAGTCCGCCCCGGATATTTCAGACAGTCTGGCCGCCCTGACCGAGGCGAGGATGCCCTCGGTTGATGAGATCTTTGATTACCCGGTGGTCGTCAATCGCCGGGTTCTGGCTTGGATTGATTTTTATCTCGGAAAGGGCAAGAACTCCTTCGATAGGTCGCTCCAACGTTCCGGACGATACATCGCGATGGCCAGAAAGGTCTTTGCTGAAGAAGGAATACCCCAGGATTTGGTCTTCCTCGGTCATGTTGAAAGTGCCTTTCAGCATAAGGCCCGTTCGCGTGCCAAGGCTCTCGGTCTCTGGCAGTTTATGAGGGGGACGGCGCAGCTGTACGAACTTCGTTGCGATGGCTATGTCGATGAGCGGCTCGATCCCGAGAAAGAGACCCGGGCCGCTGCGCGGTATCTGAAAGATCTTTATGCTATTTATGGGGATTGGTACCTGTCCCTTGCCGCCTACAATGCCGGCGCCGGCAAGGTCGACCGGGCCATTAAACAATCCGGATCCAGAGATTTCTGGCAAATCGCCCGGTCACGGTATCTCGTAAATGAGACACGGAATTTTGTGCCCGCGATTCTCGCGGCGACGATTCTGGCGAAATCTCCAGGGGCCTTTGGTTTCACGGAAGAAACCGATCCGCCGTTGTGCTATGACACCGTGACGGTCGATTCGCCCACGGATCTCAGAGTGGTGGCTCAATGTACGGATGTTTCTCTAGGCGATCTCCAAGAACTCAATCCCTGCCTACTCCATCTGCAGACCCCGCCGGAGACAAAGAAGTTCACAGTGAATGTCCCTCTGGGTGGATCGAAAGGTTTTGCCGAAGCCTATGCAAAAATCCCCGTGGAGAACCGGCTTGTCTTCCAACGCCACAAAGTGCGGTCCGGGGAAACGCTGGGGGGGATCGCGAAGAACTACAGAACGACGGTCAGCGCCATTCAGGGCGCCAACGGGTTAGGCCGCCGAACGACGATCTATGTGAATCAGACCTTGAAAATTCCCGCCGGGAATTCCGGCGCCATCCCGGTCGGCGTCGATCGGACGGAGGCAGTGCATCACACGGTCCGGCGTGGCGAGTCATTGAGCAAAATCGCCGAGCAGTATGGGGTGAGTATCCAGGGGATTCAGACGGTCAATAGGATCTCGGATCCCAGCCGTATCCTTCCAGGCGCGGTGCTCATCATTCCACCATCCCCCAAAGCCCGCAAGGATCCTGACCCGTCATCTCCTTCAGGCGGGAAAGCGCTGGTTGCGGATTCGCGGCACAAATCCCTCCCATCCATAAAATCGACGGGGAAAGAAGGAGATGAAGAGCCGGTAACTCAACATGGCATGCCGATGATCAATACCGCCGATGCGCTGGGCCGGGTGCCTTCGACAATCCATATTGTCGAGGATGCGCGCGAGGCGATAAAGAGCGAGCCGGAGGAAAAGGACCCCCCTTCCACAAAATCCCGGATCCATGTCGTGCGGAGAGGGGAAACATTATCGGGAATTGCTTCCCGGTATGGTGTGACACTGTCGAGTTTGCGGAGCTGGAACGATCTGAATCGACAGAGTAAAATATACCCGGGTCAAAGGATTGTTCTTGGAAATCCAGGGACAACCGACCCATCCTCCGCCGGATTGAAATGGCATGTTGTCCACAGTGGTGAATCGCTCTGGAAGATTGCGAAAAAATATGGTGTGCGTGTCGGCGATCTGATAGCGTGGAACAGCCTGCGGCAAAGTTCGGTCCTACACCCCGGGCAAAAACTCAAAATCAATTGATCGAGGATTCTTCCGGGCCACCATCGCCGGATCACCGATGCTCAATCACACCTGATGGATCACCACTATCGGATCACCACCAGCGATCGGCTGGTTTTCTCTGCGCCCGCCCGTAATTTTGTATAATATATCCCTGACGAAACCTCGCGGCCCGCGGCGTCGGTCCCATTCCAGCGGATCCGCCCCTGGCCGGCGGGTTGCCGATCATCCATCAATCGATTGATCCACCGTCCCCTTGAATCGTAGATATCGAGGATCACTTGGGCCGGATGCTCCAGTTGGAAACCGATCCAGGTCGTTTCCCCGAAGGGATTGGGCTGATTTGGGATGAGTCGAAGTGCGGGAAAAGACACTATCTCCGGGACATCAGAGGTCAAGGTGATTTGACGGAGTACCCAATCCTCCGGGTCGAATTGCACGCGGGTCGGTTGTTCATTTACATGAAGTGTGAAAGACTGAACCTGCAGCGAATCCCAAACGACAAAGGTTTCTGAACCCAGATCGGTCGTGACCACAATATCGACCGGCATCTTAAAAATCGGACCCGTGGTTTGAGTTTGTGTGACATCGAGTATGACATCCCAGCCATCCCGCGCCTCTGTCATCGTCCAGAAAGCATCATATTCCGGATAGCCGGGATTGTAGATCCACTGATCGAAGTACCATTCAAGATCCATGCCGGAAGCGGCTTCAAAAACCCCGCGCAGATCATCGGTGTCGGCGACATCATATCTAAAATCAGCATTGTTTGTATAAGCATAGACGGCGTCGAAAAAAGCCGTGTCCCCGATGATATGCCGGAGCATATGCAGAACCCAAGCCCCCTTGTAGTAAATGGCTCCATGCAGTGGCGGGGTGATATTGTAGAGCTGGTATCCCGCATAGTTGAAGACATCCATATTTTCCATATAAAAGTGATAGTATTCCACACCGTATAATGCCTCGAAATAAAGGGCTTCACAGTAGGTGGCGAACCCCTCCTTGCACCAGGCATGGCTCCATTCGGTCATCGTAATCATATCCCCAACCCATGAGTGGGATAATTCGTGAGCGACGACGAAATCATTGTTGTGGTATCCGTTGACCCAGTAGGCGCCCATACTTGTGCATGTTTGATGTTCCATCGCCCCCGGATGCGAGAATTCGGCAATACCATACTTTTCGCTCAAGAAGGGATATTCGCCGAAAAGGCCGGCGTAAAATTCCATCATTTCAATATTTTTATTCCAACTTTCCATGGCTTTGGCGAGGTCGGAAGGGAAGGCATAATAGTCGACATCCATTGTCGTCACGCCATCAAGCGCTGTGTAGGTCTCCGTCCAGCTTTCAAAATTCGTGACGGCGATGGAGAACAGGTAGGTCGGCATCGGATAATCAGTATTCCAATGGAATGTGATAGTTCCATCGCCATTATCATCTGTGGATGTTAGCAGTCCGTTGCTGACGGCGGTCAATGTGTCAGGTACTGTGAGATCGATGGTGAAAGTCGCCTTGTCTTTTGGGTCGTCCTTGCACATCCACCAGGCCGGGGCGCCATAGGGCTCCGAATAGGAGAGAATCATCGGGACGTTATATTGATACAGCCAACGGAAGGGCAGGGCGTTCCCCGGAAAGAGAGGTGTGCCATGATATGTACAAGAAATGTAAAAGGACTCTTCAGGTTGGTACATTCCGTCCAATGTGATTGTCAGGAGATTGTTGGTATGTGTGAAGAGCGCAGGGCTTCCACCAGCGGTGACAGCGTCAACAGTCATGCAATCGAACAGATCGATCTCTATTTGCGATAAATCGTCTATTTCCGCAACGGCCTCAACACCAACGGTGCCGGTGAGAATATGGTTTGGGATATCCAGGCCCAGAGAGATGTCGTAATGCAGAACATTGTACTCATCATGAATGGTCCGTGGAAAGATGAGCTCCGGATTGAAAAGAGCCGCTTGCTGCTCCGCAGCAATGAAACGGGCCCTGGCTTCCGGTGTCGGTAGGGGTGGGGGAGTCTGGTTCGATTCGGCCGGGGCCAAGGATGGAAGTAACAGGAAAATGGCGATCATGGGGGATAGACAAAGTCGAGATACGAGATTCTTCATGGGTGCTCTCCTCTTGCGGATCATTTTCGCCACACCTCGCGTCTTCGGCATTATTTTAACACGATCGGTGAGCCTTGGGGATGGCCTATTCGCTTCTGTGGGGACGGATGGGATCAATCTCTTTCTTGGATAGTTTTTCCTGATATTGACTCCATGTCATCGACGGGAGATTTGACGCCCGCTCCATCATGGTGATGCACCCCTCTACCGGGCAGGCGAGCGCGCAGAGATTGCACCCAACACAGGTTTCCTGATGAATTTTGAAGAGATTCAGATACCCGTCCCCTGCGCCGGCCATGGTGCGCCGGCCCCCGCTGATTTCAACCCTATCGGGTATGCCAGCTCTGGCTCCGATAAAATCCTCCACGGAAACTCTTTCCCGAAGAATGGATTGATGAGCGCCATCTTCGCAGGCAACATAACAAAGACCGCAATGAATACACTGATTCTGATCAATCTCCGCCGTTACTTTGTACCCTAAATCCAGGTCTCCCCAGCCGCCGATATGTGGCACAGACCTGCCGATGAAATCATCGAGTTTTGTAAATCCCTTTTCCATCATCCACATTTCCAATCCGGAGATCATATGCTCGACCAACCGGAAACCGTAATGCATGACCGCCGTACAAATTTGGACGCCGCTGCAACCCAGAAGCAGGAATTCCACCGCATCATGCCAGGCCTGGATGCCTCCGATACCGGATACGGGGAGATTGATCTCGGCGTCCGAAGCAAGGGCATGAACCATCTGCAAGGCAATAGGCTTTACCGCCGGTCCGCAATAACCGCCGTGAGAACCCCGTCCAGCGACATGGGGCTTGGGTCTCAGGGTGTCGAGATCGATTCCCATGATCGAGTTGATGGTATTGATCAATGAGATTCCGTCCGCGCCACCTCTCTTGGCGGCACGGCCGATGGGGCGGATGTCGGTGACATTGGGAGTCAGTTTAACAATAACAGGTGTCTTAGCGACTTCCTTAACCCAGGAGGTGATCATTTCGGTATACTCCGGCACCTGCCCGACAGCGGAGCCCATGCCGCGCTCGCTCATTCCATGAGGGCAACCGAAATTCAACTCCAACCCATCACAACCGGTTTCTTCAACGCGTTGAACCATTTCATGCCAACGCTCCCGCCGGCTCTCAACCATAAGGGAGACGACAACCGCATGATCAGGGAATTCGGTTTTGATCTCTTTGATTTCACGGAGATTATCTTCAAGTGTTCGATCCGATATAAGTTCAATATTGTTAAAACCCATAATCTTTCGGCCGTCATAATCCACGGCGCCATACCGTGAAGAGACATTCACGATCGGTTCGAAATCGAAGGTTTTCCAAACCGCGCCGCCCCAGCCGGCCTTAAAAGCGCGTCGGATCTGATCGCCCGTGTTTGTCGGGGGCGCGCTGGCCAGCCAAAAAGGATTTGGCGACCTGATGCCGCCGACAGTGGTGGCAAGACTCGGTTTCTTCATCGTTCTCTCCGGTTTTCAATAGGAAATCCTGCAAACGTGGATCCGGAAATATCTATTCCACAGATCAAAGGGAAGTATGAATGGCTCTCGCCGCGATCTTTCCCTCTTGTACCGCATGAACGACCTCGCCGCCCCCGGAAACGCAATCACCGCCGGCGTAGAGGCGGGGCACACTGGTCTCATAGGTTTCCGGATTTACAATGATCCGGTTTCCTTCCGTCTTAAGACCATCAATCGCCTTTAGAAGACCCCTCAAAGGTTCCTGCCCCAGCGCTTTGACGGCCATGTCGCAGGGTATAGTGAATTCGCCGCCCTCGATGGGAACGACGCGGGCTTTTCGGCCGGTTCCTTCAAGACGAACGCGCCGGCATTTCACACCCCTGAGCCCGCCGCCGTCGCTTAGAAACTCCACCGGCGTCGTGAGCCACTCAAAGACAGCCCCATCATTTTTGGCCAATTCATATTCCTTTATATATGCCGGCATTTCCTGGGATGTTCGTCGATAAACGATGACGACCCGTTCAGCGCCCAAACGGAGGGCCTTACAGGCGGCATCCATCGCCGTATTACCGCCGCCAAGAACAGCAACGACTTGGCCTACTTTGCAGTCGGTGAAGGGGCTCAGATGAGCCTGGAAAATAAAATCCAGACCTTCCCACACGTCGGGGTGGTTCTCACCGGGGAGTTGGAGATCGGCTGTTTTCCCAAGTCCGACGCCGAGAAAAACGGCGTCGTTCCGCGATAGGAGCTCTGTGACTCCGGCACCGTCAATGGTTGCATGCTTCCGAATCTCAAGACCCGTCCCCAAAATTCTTTCAACCTCGGCAAGAGCATCGGAGGTGCGAATTTTATAGGGAGCGATACCGAGCGTGTTCAAGCCACCGAGTCTGTCGCGGGCTTCGAACAGGGTCACTTGATGTCCAAAAGCTCTCAATTCCGCTGCGCAACTGAGCCCCGCGGGACCTGAACCGACGACGGCGATCTTTTTCCCTGACTCCGGTTTGAATTCAAAGAAGTTGATACCCCGCCGGTCCGCTTCGTCCACAGCGAATCGCTGGAGACGGCCAATGAGCACCGGTTCTCCCCGCAGAATGCGGTCGACACAAGCCCCTTCGCAGAGAACTTCGGTTGGACAAACCCTGGCGCAGGAACCTCCCAGAGCATTATCCCGCAAGATAGTCTCTGCGGCGCCGAGTGGGTTGTTGTGAAGGATCTGCCGGATAAAGCGAGGGACATCGATTCCGGTTGGACAGGCCCTTGTACATGGCGCGTCATAACAAAATAGACAGCGTGAGGCGGCCGCCCGAGCTTCATCTTTTGTCAAAGGTGGATTTAACTCTGCAAAATTTCTCTCGAGTTCTTCAGCCGTCAACCTGGTCTTGGACATGGGACCCCTCCACGTCTTGCCCGCACCACATTCTCTTAACTCATCCAATTGCTCTTGGACTGCGCCGACCACTTTGTCGTGATTTTCTTGGATTTAGTCCAAAAATCAATGGCGCCGAATCCGGTCAAATCGCCTTCGCCGAACCGGCTGTCATTCCAACCACCGAAAGCAAACGGCTCGCGCGGTACCGGCACGCCGATATTGATACCAAGCATCCCCGAATCGGCATGCTCGACAAAATACTGCGCCACCTTTCCTGAGGAGGTATAAACAGCGGCGGCGTTTCCATACGGACTGGAATTCTCTACGGCAAGGGCCTCATCCAGCGTTTTGCAACGTATAATTGTCAAGACGGGGCCAAAAATCTCATCACGGGACGCCTCGTGTTCCGGGGAGGCATGATCGATGATACTGGGGCCGATGAAGTAACCTCCGGACGGGGCGCTTTCGGCGATAAAATCCCGGCCATCCAAAAGCAGAATGGCCTCACCGTCTTCAGCTCTATTGATATATCCCGAGACCCGCTCTTTTGCGGCCTGACTAATCATGGGGCCCATATTTCCCCCGGCAACGATGCCGGCCATCTTTTCCCGGATACGATTGATAATCGGATCCACCGCTCCCACAGCGAGCAGCACGGCGGCAGCCATGCAGCGTTGACCGGCGCACCCCGTGACTGAGGCGACGACGTTCGTTGCCGTCATCTCGTGGTCGGCATCGGGTACGACGATGAGATGGTTTTTTGCGCCTCCGAGAGCCCGAACGCGTTTTCCATGGCGTGTGCCTCTGAGGTGCACTGCTTTGGCCACCGGTGTTGATCCAACGAAACCGATGGCTGCAATGCCAGGGTGATCACAGATCGCTTCTACAATTTCCTTGTCGCCGTGTACAACAGAGAAAACTCCCGGCGGAAGTCCCGCTTCGCTGAAGAGATCGGCCAGTTCCATGGCGCTGAGGGGTGTTTGCTCTGATGGTTTTAAAATGACGGCGTTTCCACAGGCCAGCGCCAGCGGCGACATCCAGAGAGGGACCATCAATGGAAAGTTAAAGGGTGTGATACAGGCGGTGATGCCGATGGGATACCGGATGGTTCTGCATTCCACACCCCGGCCGACCTCCAGACCACCACCGGGGATTAATTGAGGGAGGCTTGCGGCAAATTCCAGGCACTCGACAGCCCTGAGAATGGAGCCCAGGGACTCTTCGTGGGTTTTGCCGTTTTCCTCTGTAATCCTTTTGGCCAGCCTCTCCTTTTGCTTTTCCATGAGGGTTTTCATGCGGAAGAGATACTGAACCCGGTCTTTGACCGGTGTTTCACCCCAGTCGGATTGGGCTTCAGCCGCACATTGTACCGCATCCTCCAAGTCGGCCGCCAGGGACATCGGTACTTGAGTGATGACCTCACCCGTCGTTGGATTTGTTACGGGCAGATGCCGTTTTGATCGGCTCGCTTTTCGTTTTCCCCCGATGTAGTTCGGCAATAATGCAGGCAAGGCACGGTTCTCACTCATGATATCCCCCCTTGATCTCAATCGACTTGCGCGGCAGGAATTGCCCACGGCCCTCTTGACCGACAACCTTGTAGTTATCTACGATCATTTCTCCACGAGAAAAGGTTGTCCGGGAGAACCCGGCCAAATCCCATCCTTCATAGGGAGACCAATCAGTATTTGTTTCCATTGTCCCGGGATCGACGGTCATCTTCTTGTCCGGATGGATAATGGCGAGATCGGCGTCTGAACCGACCTGGATGATCCCCTTCCGGGGATAGAGTCCCATGATTTTTGCGGGATTGGTTGAGAGTTTTTGACTCATCTCGACGATCGACAGATGGTCATCGAGAACGCCATGTGTATAGGTGATGGGCAGTAGTGTTTCTAGCCCGGGTAATCCGTTGGGGATTTTTGTCCAATCGCCGTTCCACATAGCCTTTTGCTTTTTGGTAAAGCTGCAGGTGTCGGTGGCGATGACAGAGACTTCTCCATCACGGAGCCCTTCCCAGAGGCGTTCACTGTCTTCAGGTGTCTTGATCTGCGGACTGCAGGCATAGAGGTGTCCGTTCTCCCTTGAGAAGACCGACTCGTCGAGGACAAGATATTGTGGGCAAGTCTCGGCAAGAACTGGGACTCCATAAAGCTGTGCTTCTTTGACGAGATCAGCGCCATCGCCCGTCGACATATGGACGATATAGAGTGGTCCCCCGGTAACCTCACACCATTTAATCGCCCGCTGAATCGCTTCCGCTTCAATAAATGGGGGGCGGGTCATGGCATGAAGTCTAGCCCCGTATTTCTTCATCATCTCGGGTGTGTGGTATCTCTCGGTAAGTTCGTCCAGGACCCGGGAAGATTCGGCGTGCACCATGAGCATTCCGCCCATCTCTTTGAATTGTTCAAGGGTCCAGAAGATCGCCCGATCATCCGATTGCCATCCCTCTGACTCATAGATCATAAATTCTTTGAACGTCGGGATACCTCTATCGATCATTCCTTTCAGCTGATTCTTATGCTCATGCCATCGGGTTATGCACACATGAAAACCGTAATCAATTAGGGCTTTCCCCTCGGCGCGCTTATGCCAGTTGTCTACAGCCTCGCTTAGGGACTCCCCGGCATAAGGAATAGCGAAATCGATCAAACTCGTGACACCGCCTCGCGCGGCGGCGCGGGTGCCGGAGCGATAATCATCCGATGAGACTGTTCCGCAGAAGGGAAGCTCCAAATGAACATGAACATCCACAACGCCGGGAAGAACATAATGATTCTCAGCATCGACAATCTGGGCGCCTTCCGCTTCTGTGGCCAGATCCAATCCTATGGCGGCGATTTTCTCACCACGAATACCGAGATCCGCCGTAACAACACCGGCGGGACTAACGATCCGGCCCCCTTGTATAATAGTATCAAATTTCATTGAATTATCTCCCAATTCACATCGGCCTCACCGGCGGCCTTTACACGCATCCATTCTCGGCGTCTTGAAGCGCTATATCCAGGACGCTGATGGCAAAATCCGCATCCTCCTTCGTAAGACACATAGGAGGCTTTATCCGGAGGACATTACCGTAGAGACCTCCCTTGCCGGCAAGAAGTCCCATCTCCCTCGTTCTTTCCAAGATCTGCAGAGTCTCCGCCGGGGCGGGCTCTTTGGTGCTCCGGTCGCGCACCAGCTCCATCCCCAGCATGAGTCCCATACCCCGGACATCCCCGACCAAGGGATGCCGGCTCATCAAATCTTTGAGGCCTTGCTTGAGGTGATTGCCGACAATCCGCGAGTTCTCTTGAAGACCGTCTTCCTCGATAACCTCGAGAACGGCCAGTCCCGCCGCCATCGAGACGGGATTTCCGCCAAAAGTGTTAAAGTGGATCCGCTGGGTCAGGGCGTTGGCGATTTCTCTGCGTGTGGTGACGGCCGCCAAGGGAATGCCGTTCCCGATTCCCTTTGCCATTGTGATGATGTCTGGGACGACACCGGAGTTTTCAATTCCCCAATAGGAATCGCCGGTCCGGCCGAATCCTGTTTGGACCTCGTCGGCGATGCAAAGACCCCCGTATTGCCGCGTATTCGCATAGGCCTCTTTAAAATAATTCGGCGCCCCGTGGGTTGCGCCCCCGACACCCTGAATCGGTTCAGCGATGAATGCAGCGACCTTGCCCGGCGTGCCAAAACGGACAATGTCATGAATCTCCTCCGCGCTTTTATGGGCGATCTCTTCAGGCGTTCCGCTGTAGGAACTGCGGAAGGGATCCGGGCAGGGGATGTGGTGGACACCGAGGCCCTGGGGCATGGGGTATTTCCAGGTATGGTGGCTGGTCAGACCCATCGCATTGGGTGAGGCGCCGTGGTAAGCGTTTCTAAGGGCCAAAACGTCATAGTGGCCCGTATAGAGGCGGGCCATCTGAATCGCAAGATCATTGGCCTCACTGCCGCTGTTGACAAAGTAGGTCACATCCAAGCCTTTGGGCATTTTTGATGCGAGGCGCCGGGCGTACTCCCCGATCGTCGGATGAAGATATATAGTGGTCGTATGCTGAATTCTATCAACTTGATCTTTGATGGCTTTAACAATTTTCGGATGGCAATGACCGCATGAAACGGTAACGATGCCGGCGAAAAGATCGAGATAACGCCGGCCGGTTTCATCGAAGAGATATTGCATATGCCCATCGACAATCATCAATGGTTCCTTATAGAGATGGAATAGTGCGGGATTGGCGTATTGGGCCCGCAGGGCTTTGGCTTCCGCCTTCGAGGGGCCTGAATAAGGCGCTGGTGTGAAATGACATTGAGGCAGTTGCGGCTTGGTTCCATTATTGTTCGACATATAGATTTTCTCCCTCATGCGATACCCATGCGGCGGCAAGGCGCCTAAAGATGGGATTACGTCTTGATCTCTCTACGGGGCGACGATGCCATTGTATGTGTCGGGCCGTCTGTCCCTGTAAAACTGCCAGACATTACGGACCTCACGGATAAGATCCAAATCCAGATCGGCGATGACAACCGCATCACCCTCTGAGGGACCTTGCTCGATGATTTGTCCGCGTGGATTGGCAAAATAGGACGAACCGTAAAACTTCCCGATATTCCATGGCGCTTCTATTCCCGGCCGATTAATAGCGCCGACATAAAACATATTAGCGCATGCGGCTGCTGGTTGTTCCAACCTCCACAGATATTCACTCAAACCCTCAACAGTGGCCGAGGGATTAAAAACGATTTCCGCACCGTTTAGGCCGAGTGCCCGCCAGCCTTCCGGAAAGTGACGATCGTAGCAAATATAAACCCCGACATTGCCGACGGCGGTTTTAAAAACTGGATAACCCAAGTTGCCGGGGCGAAAGTAGAATTTCTCCCAAAATCCGGGGTGGCAGTGGGGAATATGATTCTTGCGGTATTTTCCAAGATAGGTTCCATCGGAATCGATGACGGATGCTGTATTATAATAGATGCCGGTCCCGTCAACTTCGTAGATGGGTACGACCAGAACCATTTTATGTTTCTTCGCTAATTGCCGCATAAGGCGGGTCGTTGGTCCATCGGGGATAGGCTCCGTGAGGTCATACCATTTGATTTCCTGCTCAGCCGCAAAATAGGGGCCGTAGAATAATTCCTGAAGACAAAGGAGCTGGGCGCCTTCACCGGCCGCTTGCTCGATGAGCGCGACATGCTTTTCGATCATCGCTTTTCTAATCTTTTCCACCGGCGCCGAGGCATTCTCACAAAGCGTGGCTTGTATCAATGCCGCTCGAACCATTCGTTTCATGAATCGACCCTCCGTATTTTAGGCATCTAACCTTTTGAAAGAGAGTAGGTTTTCGTCTCGATGGATGTCAAGCTCAAAGAGATGGAAGTCATGGGCTTGCCCATTGTATTCTCGCGGGAGACCGGCTGGACAATCGATAAACAGGGGGGACGTGAGGGGATGACTTCGGAGACTTCAATTCTGCAGGATAAGCGTGCGGCTCAGCGCCGTCTTTGGCTCCTAGGACTCTTAATCGTGATAGGCCTGGTCGCGGCGGCGTATTATCCCGCCTACCGGGCCGGCTATATTTGGGATGACGGTGATTACATCACACAGAATAGATTCGTCCAGTCCTGGGATGGATTGCGGGAGATTTGGTTTTCGACAAAAACGCCTCAATACTACCCTGCTGTCTTTACGAGTTTCTGGGTTGAACATAAAATATGGGGTCTTCACCCTGCCGGGTATCATATTGTTAATGTCCTTCTGCATCTCCTCAATGCACTCCTTGTCTGGAGAATCGGCCGGCGATTGAAAATCCCGGGGGCCTGGTTTGTCGCCGCGGTTTTTGCTTTGCATCCCGTGCATGTTGAATCAGTCGCATGGATCACGGAGCGCAAGAATGTTCTCTCCGGCCTCTTTTTTCTATTGAGTCTGAGGACCTACCTGATATTCGACGATAGCGGCCGATGGAGGGATTATGCCGCCGCTTTGATGCTCTTTGTCGCGGCGCTTCTCAGTAAATCGGTGACGTCGCTGTTGCCGGTTGTATTGCCTCTAATTCTTTATTATAAGAATAACAGTCTTGGCGGCAGACAAGCCGCTCTTTTGGCCCCCTTTCTAGTGATTGGCGCCGCAGCCGGTCTTCATACCGCCTATCTGGAGCAGACAAAGGTCGGCGCGCACGGCATAGTTTTCAACAATACTATTCTTCAGCGTCTCTTGATCATTGCTCCGAGCGCCTTCTGTTTCTATGCCCTGAAAATTCTTTGGCCGCACCCCTTGATGTTCAACTATCCTCGGTGGGATGTGACGTCGGGCGAGATCATGCTGTATATTCCGTTCTTCATACTCGTGCTTGCCCTTGCCGTTCTACTCTTGGGGGGGCGGCGTTTCAGGCATGCTCCGCTGTTTCTCCTGCTGTATAGCGCCATAACGCTCTTCCCGGCGCTTGGATTCATTAATGTTTTTCCTCATCGCTATTCCTATGTCGCTGATCACTTTCAATATCTTGGAAGCTTGGGCTTCATCATACTTTTTGTGATTGCTGGTATAAAAATCGGGAAAACGGCGATTCCGCGTAATCTTCGTGGAATCATCGGGCGCTCCGTCGCGGGTTTTCTATTGATTCTGCTATCCGCCTTGACATTCAGTCATGCGCGATCCTACGAAAATGAAGAGCGGCTGTGGCTGGATACAGTGCAGAGAAATCCGGACTCCTGGTTCGCCATGGCGAATCTAGGCGCTGAATTGAGTTCTCAGGGACGCTACGAAGAGGCGGCCGGCTGGTTTCAAAAGGCCGCGGACTACGAGAACGCGCGGCCGGAGGCTCTTCATTTCTGGGGAAGAGCTCTGCAGGCTCAAGGGCGGGTAGAGGAAGCTATAAACAAGTTTCAAGAGGCGATTCAAGTAGATCCCGATTACTTCCGGCCTTTCATGGCGCTCGGAGGGATATTTGTAGAACTTGGCCGATGGGACGAAGCTGAAAAGATACTTGAAGAGGCTCTTGAGCGGTGGCCTGATTTAACGGGGGAGTTCTGGTATCAGCTCGCCGCCGTCCGGGAGCATCAGGGCCGTATGGAGGATGTCTCCACCTGTCTGCAGCGGGCGGTTGAAATCGAGCCGCGGAATATCTTGTATCAATTCGCCTACGGACGCCGGCTGGGGATGGAAGGGCAGTTTTGCGAAGCCGCAGAGCACCTCCGAATGGCCTACCAGGCGAATCTGGAAGATGCTTCCGCACGCTTGCTCCTGGTGCAGGCCGATATCGAGTGCGGCGATTATCTGGAAGCTGTGGATATCTGCCGCCGCCGCGTGAAGAGTCCCAGTGCCAGCGCCTATTTGATAGAGCGGGCCGCGTGGCTCTTTGCCGCCTGCCCTGTGGATTCACTCCGGGATCCGGTCTTGGCCGGGCAACTTCTTGAGCGCCTGCAATTGAGCTTTGGCGCCTCTCCATCGTCGGAGATCCTGCAAACCTATGCCGCTGTCGCCGCGGCGAACGGAGACTTTCAGAGCGCTATCCGGTGGACTCAGATCATCATTGAGCGGGCGGAAGAGAGTGGTGATGAGACTCAACTCCTTGTAAGCAAGGAAAGATTGGAGTCTTATCAAAACAGAAAACTCTGGCTGCTTCGCAGCCACTAGATATTTCTGGCATGGCCCGTATCGACGGCGATTCCTCTGTGATTGTGGAACCCGCCGCAGGCCGCCGTATTATTTATGCGCATCCATCGGCGAAAGGTGGCGTTTATGGCGATGGCACGCGTCAATGCCGGGCTATGTTTGAATCCGCCATGCATCATCTGTGTCGTTGCTCTATGGGGCATGTTTTTCGGATCCTGCTCCTCTTCGCATGCAGATATTCTATACCAGCAGGATTTTAGCGAAGTTAATCCTGGAACCGGATTGCCGACCGGCTGGTCACTTGGCCCGCCGATTCATGCGGACTACTTTAGCGCCGCTCAGGATTTTAATGTCTATGCAGCGGCGGCCCCATCCATACGAGTCGATGTTCCACTCCGGACCATGCAGTATAGAATTGAGTCGCCCTGGGTATTTCTGCCGAGCATGAATCAAGATTATACGGTTGAATTCTCCCTGAAGATTCTGCAACCCGATTCACCGTTCAAGGTCATGATTGTCTACCGGGATGCCGAGGGACAATGGATCGATTGGGACACCCTCGTTTCATGTGTGGGCGAACAAATGGAGTCCTTTAGGAGATTTCGCGTCTCGTTCAACCCTCACGCGGGACCCGATCGTGGCCGGTGCTGGATTGCCTTCGGCCTACCTTATACAAAAGTTCTTCGGGAGGGATGTTTTTATTTAGACGATTTCATCGTGTATGAAGGATCCGGCGGAGAAGAGGTGGAGTTTTATCTTGTACCAAACACTGTGCAAGCTGGAGAAAATGTTGACATACATATTTCTTCGGCCCTTGAAGAAGCCACCATTGAGGTGTGGCGGGAAGAAGAGTTTCCTGTTCGGGTTATCAGCCCGCGGGTCGTCAACCATATTGCGAAAGAGGTCGTCCCGGATGAAGTATGGCGCAATGGATGCGATTGGCCCGTTTCTACGACGATATCCATTGAGAGCGAATGGCCATCTGGGATTTACACCGTGAAAATCAATAATCGGGATGGCACGGCGTGGGATAACTTTGTCGTCAGAGGCAAGGGGGGTGAGGGGAAAGTGCTTGTCATTCTGCCGACAGACACGGGGCATGCCTATAACAGCTGGGGAGGGGGCAGTTTCTATTCGACCCCCCAGCGTCCGGAGATTTCCTTCGAAAGACCCCAGGGACATGGGTACGTGGGAGTGTACCATGTGCCGATCCATCTCATCCGGTGGCTGCATCGAAATGGGATAGGATATGCCGTTGCAAATGACTCGGACCTTCATTTTCATCCGGAGTTGTTGTATGAGTACCCCGGCATTATTTTTTCCTGGCATAGTGAATACTGGACCGGCGAGATGCGGAGGAATGTGCAAGCGTATATCGGGGCGGGCGGGTCGGTGCTGAACTTCAGCGGAAATACCTGCTGGTGGCAAACCCGTTTGGTGGAATCTGATGACCCGGTGGAACCCGGCCCCTGCCGCAGACTGATCTGTTACAAATACACGGCGGCGGAAGATCCCTATCAACAGATCAATCCGAGCCGCGTCACCACCCATTGGGATGAGCCACCGCTCAATAATCCGCCAACCCGTCTTCTAGGCCTATCCTGGCGATATGGCGGATTGGTCAACTCATCGACAGGCTCCGTTTGTCCCTGTGATTATGATTGGCTGGATGGATATGGAGGTTATCAAGCCTTCAACACGGATCATTGGGTTTTTGAAGGCACCGGGGTGTCCGATGAAGAGACGATTGGACGGGAATACGCCATTGTCGGCTACGAGGTGGATGGCGCACCGATCGAGTGGGTGGATGGGCGGCCCTTTGTGCTGCCGGAGGGTGGTACCCCATCCGGATTCAAGGTGTTGGGACATTCTCCCTGCCTGAATCAGTATCATCCGGATGAGCCCGGTGTCGCCCTCATGGGTATCCTCGATGAGGGCACATCCTTTATCTTCAATGGTGGGACGACCGGGTGGTGTTGGGGATTACAGAACGACGCGGTCATTCAGAAAATCACGCTGAATCTCATCGGCCATCTGGGAGCGCGCATCCAGACCCCATCCCCATCAGAGATTCTTGTCTATCCGAATCCTTCCACCCATAACTTCTATATAAAACTCTTCGGCCGATCCGTTCCTTCCCGGCTTCACATTTATACCGTCGAGGGGCGGCGCATCCGCTCCATGGCCGTTCCTGAGGGAGAATGCCGGCCGGGGGCCACTCTCTGGTGGGATGGCTGCAATGATGCGGGGTACCGTCTTCCCTCTGGAACCTACTACCTTCGAGGGGAAAGGGGCGGGGCGATTCCCCTTGTCAATTTACGATAGTCCGGCACGCCGCCTCCCGAACCTTAACCATTCCGGATCTTTTTATCAAACAAGGTAATACTCTGTTGCTTAATCGCTTATACTCGCGATCCGGGAAGCCCTTATCTCCCGGGTTGCGGATCATGAACGTCCCGGAATCCCTTTCATCACGGTTTTCTGAAGTTCGCCACGCCTTGACTCCCAACCCTCGCCCTGTTAGTAATATATTGAGGTCGTAACTTTGCCCCGGGTGGTTCTATGGGTGGGGATTCCCTCCGATTTGTTCCAAATCTGACAAGGAGGCCTTTATGGCAGGGATTGTAGGATACGGCGCCTATGCGCCCAAAAACAGGATCCGGGCCGAGGAGATAGCTGAGGTCTGGGGCGCCAATGCAGAGAGTTACAAAAAGGGTTTGCTTCTTAAAGAGAAGTCGGTTCCCGCGCCTGATACCGATGTGATAACGATGTCTGTTGAGGCATCCCGGCGAGCTCTTAAGAGAGCGGGTATTGAGGGGCGTGAGATCGGCGCTATCTATATCGGGTCGGAATCCCATCCCTATGCCGTGAAACCCAGTGGTACCACTGTGGCTGAGGCGATCGGCGCCACACCCGAGGTTCATTGCGCGGATCTCGAATTCGCCTGTAAGGCCGGGACTGAAGGCATGTACATAGCCTACAACCTGGTTAAGAGCGGCGGCCAGAAATATGCGATGGGCATCGGGGCTGATACAAGCCAGGGCGCTCCCGGCGATGCCTTGGAGTATTCCGCGGCGGCCGGCGCGGCTGCCTTTATCTTTGGGGCCGAGAATGTTCTTGCTTCAGTTGATTATACATACGCCTTCATGACCGACACTCCTGATTTCTGGCGCAGGGAGTATCAGCACTATCCCCGTCATGCCGGCCGTTACACGGGGGAGCCGGCCTACTTCAAACATACTCTTGGAGCGGCCCAGGGTATTTTGGAAATGTCGGGCATGAAGCCCTCCGACTTTGCCTATGCTGTGTTCCATCAGCCCAACGGCAAATTCCCTCTCAGGGCCGGCAAGATGCTCGGTTTCACCGGTGATCAGCTGAAACAAGGTCTCCTGGCGCCTGCATTGGGCAATACCTACTCCGGCGCATCCCCGATGGGATTGACGGCTGTGCTGGATGTTGCCAAAGCGGGCGATCGGATCCTAATGGTCTCTTTCGGCTCCGGAGCCGGGAGCGACGCCTTTATCTATACGGTTCAAAAGGGAATCGAAAAGGTTCAGGGTTTGGCGCCGAAGACTTGGGACATTCTCAATCATGGAAAGAGATACCTGAACTACGGCCAGTATGCCAAGTACCGTGGCAAGATCCGGAAATTGGAAGAGGTATAATCTTTTCCAACTGCTCTCAATGAGGATGGACCGGATCCTAATACCGAACCGGTTCACAATTAAACGAATGAGGCTATTAATAGAAAGACGGAGGTCATCGGCATGAGGGATGTAGCCGTCATTGGCGTTGGAATGAATAAGTGGGGCGAGCTTTGGGAAAAGTCGATTCGCACCATTTTTGTGGAGAGTGCTTTGGAAGCACTGGATAGCGCGGGTGTCGATCACATTGATTCGATGTTTATCGGATGCATGTCCAGCGGTTTGTTCACTGACCAGGAGCATCTGGCTTCGTTGCTATCCGATTATCTCGGAATGAATCCGGTCGGCGCAACCCGTGTCGAGTCGGCCTGTTCATCCGGCGGCGCGGCGTTTCGTTTGGGGTATATCGAGGTCGCAGCCGGCGTGAGTGACATCGTGCTCGTCGGAGGCGTCGAAAAGATGACGGATGTAGACGGCGGCGGCGCGACCTTTGCCTTGGGCACTGCCGCGGATGCGGAATATGAAAGCTACCACGGTGCGACATTCCCGGGGCTCTACGCTCTAATAGCCCGCGCTCATATGGAACGTTACGGAACGACTCGCGAACAGCTGGCTTCCGTCGCCGTGAAGAATCACGCGAATGGTTTCCTTAATCCACGGGCGCAGTTCCGCAGCAAGATTACGGTGGACCAGGTTCTCAATTCATCCGAGGTCGCCGATCCATTACGCTTACTCGATTGCTCCCCGATTACGGATGGCGCCGCGGCGGTCATCCTGGCCCCGGTCGAAATGGCAAAAAAACTGGGTCAACCGATCATCAAGATCCTGGGATCCGGTCAGGCGACCGATACGATCGGTCTCTCTTCCCGTGCGGACCTGACCTACCTCAAAGCGACCGAGGTTGCGGCGGAAAAGGCTTACAAACAGGCCGGTATCGGACCGAACGATATCGATTTCGCTGAAGTCCATGATTGTTTCACAATCGCCGAGATTTGCGTCACCGAAGCTCTCGGATTCTTCGAGAAAGGACAGGCAGCGAAGGCGGCCGAGGCCGGCGTGACGGCGAGAGATGGCTCCAAGCCGATCAATCCCAGTGGCGGATTGAAGTCGAAAGGGCATCCCGTTGGAGCAACCGGCGTCGCTCAGATCGTTGAAATAGTTGAGCAGCTCCGTGGCGAGTCCGGTGATAGACAGATCAAGAATGCCCGCAGAGCCCTTGCTCAAAATATGGGAGGAACGGGAGGATCGACGTTGGTCCACATTCTGGAGGTGATCTCATGAACACATCCGCACGCTACTGGAGAGAGATTCCCCAGCGTTACCGGCTAGAAGCCGGAAAGTGCAGGAAATGCGGCAAGATCTTGTACCCTCCGCGTCTTGTCTGTCCGGATTGCAAGGGGAGGGATTTTGAGACGGTCATTCTTCCCGACGAGGGCAAGGTTGTTTCCTATACGATAATTGCTGTCGGTCCCACCGGTTTTACCGATGAGACACCCTATGCCTTGGGGATTATTGAACTGCCAAACGGCGTTCGTCTCATGAGCCAGATCGTCGATGTGGATCTGGATAAGCTGAGTGTGGGTATGCCGGTTCGGCTGGAGTTCCGCCGATTGCAGGAGGCGGGCAAATCAGGAATCTTACAATACGGGCACAAATGTGTACCAGCCTAGAATCCAATCTGCACAATGAAGTTCATGAGTTAAGCCCCCGGTTCTTGCTGGTCCTACCGGGGGCCTTTTCTCGTGTCGACAATTGTAGAACCCGATAGGACGCAACCATGTTTCGAATCCAATCCAAGATCAACAAGAACAGCCCCGAGTTTCGAGAAAACTATGATTATCAAAAGGCGAAAGGGGACGAGTTTCGGGAGATCCTCAATGAAACCCGGAAGGGCGGGCCGCCCAGGGCCATCGAGCGCCACACCTCCCGCGGCAAGCTGGTTGCTCGCGAACGGATAGCCAAACTGTGCGATCCCGGATCTCCCTTTCTCGAGATTTGCCCGCTGGCGGCTCACGGGGTCTATGATAATGAAGCCCCCTCAGCGGGAATCGTCTGCGGCATCGGACGGGCGCACGGCCGTGAAATCATGATTGTGGCGAATGATGCCACGGTGAAGGCGGGGACCTATTTTCCGATAACCGTTCGCAAGCATGTTCGTGCGCAGGAAATCGCCATGGATAATAGGCTGCCTTGCGTCTATTTGGTGGATTCAGGTGGTATCTTTCTGCCACTTCAAGAAGATGTCTTCCCCGACAAGGATCACTTCGGCAGGATCTTTTATAATCAAGCCCGATTCTCGGCGATGGGGATACCGCAAATTTCCGCCGTCATGGGGTCTTGCACCGCCGGCGGCGCTTATGTTCCCGCGATGAGTGATGAAACGGTGATTGTGAAAGAGCAGGGGACGATCTTTATCGGCGGCCCGCCGCTGGTCAAGGCGGCGACCGGTGTGGATGTGAGTCCCGAGGATTTGGGCGGGGCCGATGTTCATACGCGGATCTCGGGTGTTAGTGATCATTATGCGCGTGATGACGAACATGCCCTGCAAATCCTTCGAAACATTTTGGAGAATGTCCCGAAGGCGATGAAATATCCGATAGACCGCGAGGAACCGGTAGACCCCTATTACGATCCTGATGAGATTCATGGGATTATTCCACGCGACCTCATGAAACCTTTTGACGCCCGTGAGGTCATCGCCCGTCTTGTTGATGGATCGCTTTTCCATGAATTTAAGGAGCGATGGGGTCAGACCATTGTTACAGGCTTTGCGCGACTCATGGGCTATCCGGTGGGGATCGTCGCCAACAATGGGGTTCTTTTTAGAGAAAGCGCGTCCAAAGCCGCCCACTTTGTTTCTCTCTGCGCACAGCGAAAAATCCCTCTCATCTTTCTTCAAAACATCACCGGATTCATTGTCGGCAAAGAGTATGAGCATGGCGGCATCGCCAAAGATGGGGCCAAGATGGTGCATGCGGTCGCCAACGCCCGCGTTCCCCGTTTTACCCTGGTCATCGGCGGGTCGCACGGGGCCGGAAACTACGCAATGTGCGGCCGTGGGTACTTCCCGCGCCTCATGTGGATGTGGCCCGGATCAAAAATCTCGGTTATGGGCGGGCAGCAGGCGGCGGATGTTCTCTTGCAGGTTCGTCTCGATACCTTGGAGCGGGAAGGAAAGACAATGACCGAGGAGGAGAAGAGAGAGTTTCAGAAACCGATTCTAAAACGTTATGAGGAGGAAGGCAGCGCCTACTACGCAACGGCCCGTCTATGGGATGACGGTATCATCGACATCATGGATACTCGGACTGTGCTGGGTCTCTCTCTCAGTATGTCGATGAACGCCCCGATTCCCGATACGCCGTTCGGCGTCTTCCGAATGTAGCCCGATGAGCGAGCCAACGACGATCCGAAAAGAGCGGGACGGATCTGTGGCAAGGATTATTCTTGCCAGAGAGGACGTCCGCAATGCCTTCGATGAGACGATGATCGCCGAGCTTCATGCCGCTTTTAGGGAACTTCATTCGATGCGCGATGCGGTACGCGTTGTCATTGTTGAAGCGGATGGACCTGTCTTCTGCGCCGGCGCCGATCTCAATTGGATGAAACGGTGCGCCGCGTTCACACCTGAAGAGAATCTTGCCGACTCGCTTGAATTGGCGAATCTTATACAAACATTGAATGAACTGCCGCAACCGACAATCTGTCGCGTTCAGGGTCCCGCATTAGGAGGGGGCGTCGGTGTCATTTCGGCCTGTGATATCGTCGTCGCCGCCCAGACGGCCTACTTCGCACTGAGCGAAGTCCGTCTCGGCTTGGCTCCCGCGGTGATCAGCCCCTATGTGATCCAGCGGATCGGTCCAGCGGCGGCGCGTGAGTATTTTTTAACGGGGGAGCGTTTCTCGGCCTCCCGGGCGCATGAACTCGGCCTGGTGAATCGCCTGGTCCCGCCTGAACTGTTGGATGGCGCTGTTCAAGATATTGTTAAATCCCTTCTGCAGTGCGGTCCCCGGGCGCAGGAGGCTGTCAAAGATCTCATCCGCACGGCACCCGGTCTTAAGAATGATGAATTGAAGGGTTATACAGCAAAAGTCATCGCCGATCTCCGCGCCGGTGATGAGGGGAAGGAAGGCGTCGGCGCATTTCTCGAGCGCCGGGCGCCTTCGTGGAAGGAGGAAGTGTGAGGAAACTTCTTGTCGCCAATAGAGGAGAGATTGCGGTCCGGATCCTTCGCGGCGCACGGGAAATGGGATGGGGCACCGTCGCCGTCTATTCAGAGGCCGACTCATCGTCCCTGCATGTGCAGGTCGCGGATGAAGCTGTTTGCATCGGCGCGCCGGAACCGGCGGCGAGTTATCTCAATATGGATGCGATCCTCCAGGCGGCCAAAGAGACCGGGGCCGGCGCCTTGCACCCCGGTTACGGTTTTCTTGCAGAAAACGCCCAGCTGGCGTCCCGGTGCCTCGATGCGGGGATCACCTTTGTTGGACCGTCACCCAGCGCCATTTCGACGATGGGGAATAAGGTTGCGGCCCGCGACATTATGGGCCGCGCCGGTGTGCCGATTGTTCCCGGGACGCAGGGGAAAGACCAATCGGTGGCGGCTCTCGTCGCGGAAGCGCAATCGATCAAACCGCCCTTGCTGGTTAAGGCCGCGGGCGGCGGTGGCGGCAAAGGGATGCGAGTTGTCAAGGATCATGCCGGTTTGGCGGCGGCCATCCGCGAGGCCCAACAAGAGAGCGGATCGGCTTTTGGAGACAGCACGGTCTACGTCGAGAAGTTCTTGGAAGAACCCCGGCATATCGAGTTCCAAATTCTTGCTGATCAGGCGGGAAAGACGGTTCATCTTTTTGAACGGGAATGTTCGATTCAGCGGCGCCATCAGAAGATTATCGAAGAAACTCCATCGACGGCGGTTTCCCCGCAACTCAGGGCACGCATGGGGGAGGCGGCCGTGGCCGCCGCGAAGGCGGTGGGTTATATCAATGCCGGAACGGTCGAGTTTCTTCTCGATCGCGACGGGTCCTTTTACTTCCTGGAAATGAACACCCGGCTGCAAGTAGAACATCCCGTTACTGAATTGATCGCCGGCCTTGATCTTGTTCATTGGCAGCTTCGTATCGCCAATGGTGAAGGTCTTTCATTTGATCAAAAGGATCTTGTACAAAAAGGCCACTCGATCGAAGCCAGAATTTACGCCGAAGACCCCGCGCATGGCTTCCGGCCCTCGATGGGAAAGATCCTCCTGCTTCGGGAACCGGATGGTCCCGGAATCCGAGTGGACAGCGGTATCTATGAAGGTTATGAAGTATCTCCTTATTACGATCCTATTCTTGCGAAGCTCATCGTCTGGGGGGAAAACCGTGAAACGGCGAGCCGCCGAATAATCCAGGCGTTGGACCAATACATCATCCTCGGCATCCGGCCGAATATTCCCTTCCTGAGAGATGTTGTGGCGCACCCCGCCTTTGCGGCCGGAGAGACGACGACGGATTTCCTCCCCCTGCATTTCCCGGATTGGGGTCGGGAGGCAAAAAAGACACCACCTGAAGCCTTTCTGGCCGCTGCGCTGGGGGAGGCCTTGGGCCGGGTCAATATCGGTTCCCTTTCAGCGACTGAAGCACCGAATCCTTGGGATACAGTGGGATCATGGGAAATCGGTTCGGGATTGTAGAAGAGCCTTTGGGAGGTTTGTGTGAATTACGAGTTCCAGGTTGGAGAGGAAACGACCACTGTTCATCTCGAACGCACCGGTGATGGTTTCAAAATCGGTGTCGGTGATGCGACCTTTTCCCTGAAGGCTGAACAAATTCATCCGGGAACTTTTGTTCTCTTGGCGGGACATCGTTCCATAATGGCGCATGCGGTCAAAGGTGACGGTGTCTGGCATGTCTCTGTTGACGGGCGGGCCTACGATCTGAGACTCCCGGGTACGGAGGATCATGGCGGCGACAGCGGGGATGACGGACCGAGGCTTGTGGATGGCGTGCTTCAGACACCGATGCCCGGCCGTGTCGTAGCGGTTGAAGTGAAGGAAAATGATCGCGTTGAAGCGGGACAAGTCCTGATCATTATCGAGTCGATGAAAATGCAGAACAGCATTGTGTCGCCGGTTAGCGGTCGAATTGTAAAAGTTCATAAAGAAACCGGGGAATTGGCGAGTTTTGGCGATCCACTGGTCGAATTGGAGGAAGAGGATCCAGCGGGCGATGCGTGATCAATCCAAAATCGAACCCAAAACCCTCGGCCGTCGCATCATCGAGGGCGATCGTCTGGCTCTGGCGCGGGGACTCACCCGCGTTGAGAACCGGACGCCGGAAGGCCGGGAGCTCCTCGACTTTCTATTTCATCAAACCGGATCAGCCGTTCGGATCGGTCTGACAGGCCCACCCGGTTCGGGGAAAAGTACCCTCGTATCATGGCTCGCTCGCAAATTCCGGGAGCGGGGCCATCAAGTAGGGATTCTTGCCATTGATCCAACCAGTCCCTTCACAGGCGGCGCGATTCTCGGTGATCGGATCCGGATGGGGGATCTAGCGGGTGATGCCGGGGTTTTTATACGCTCCATGGCCACCCGGGGGCATCAAGGCGGTTTGTCAGCCACGACATATGAGGCGAGTGAAGTTCTGGAAGCCGCTGGTTTTGATCGCATCATCATTGAAACCGTAGGTGTTGGACAATCAGAACTTGAAATCGCATCAGCCGCCGATACAACCCTCGTGATTCTTGTGCCGGAATCGGGTGATGCCATTCAAGTGATGAAGGCGGGGGTCATGGAGATCGGCGATATTTTTGTGGTGAATAAATATGATCGCCAGGGGGGGGACCACCTTCTCAAAGAGATTCACGCCATCCTGGATCTATCGCCGCCTGATCGTCATGACTTCTGGAAGCCCATGGTCTTATCGACAACAGCGAGCATGGGTACCGGTGTGGATGAGTTGATGGATGCCATCCAGGCTCACACGGAATCCCGGGAATTTGATGAGACGGAGAGGGAAAAAATCCGGCGGCAGAAGATCAGGGCAAGGATGCGGCTCCTCTTGTCGGGCCGTCTGCTTGATGAGGCCTGGTCTCAGATCCTGGAAGTTCGTCTCAATGAGGTCCTCGACCGTGTTGTAGAGCGATCCATCAGCCCTTATGCATGGATCGATGGAATGGTGGCTGAGATTTCCCGCCGGGGATGGCAGGAATAGCCCTGCGGGTGAAACCGTTTTCCGGGGTCTTTGACTTGAAGGTCAGGAGTGAATTTAATATTCCCGGCGGTTGCTAAGGAGGGGGTAATGACGGAGCAAAAAATACGAGTCCTTGTCGGGAAACCGGGATTGGACGGGCATGATAGGGGGGCCAAGGTCATCGCAACTTCTTTCCGCGATGCCGGCTTTGAAGTGATCTATACCGGCCTTCACCAAACGCCGGAAATGATTGTAGAAGTCGCTCTGCAGGAGGATGTAGATTTCATCTGCATCTCAATTCTTTCCGGCGCCCACCTGCCTTTATTTCAGCGGATGTTGGAGCTCCTCAAGGAAAAGGGAGCAGAGCAGATTGATGTCATCGGCGGCGGCGTCATTCCGCAGGAGGATGTCGAAAAGTTAAAGGAGATGGGTGTGAAAGCCGTGTTCGGACCCGGCACACCCACGAGTGAGCCTATTAAGTATATAAGGGAGTTATACGATCGGCGTCGGTAGGACACTCCGGCCGAGATCAAGGGGAGAGATCGTACAGGACGAACGGCCCCGAATGGGCATGGGAGGATGGAATGATATTGTCGGAAGAGCATCTCATGATCCGCGACGCCGTCCGGGATTTTGCCGAGCGGGAACTTAAGCCAAAAGCGGCACAGCTTGACAAAGAGGGGCGCTTCCCCGCCGAGATCCTGGCTGAAATGGGGAAATTGGGTTTTCTTGGTATTCCTTTTGAAGAGAAATGGGGCGGCGCCGGAGCCGACAATCTCTCTTATGCCATTGGTGTTGAAGAGATCAGCCGCGTTTGCGGGTCCACCGGTCTCACCATGGCCGCCCATATTTCCCTCGGGACTTATCCGCTTTGGAAATATGGAACCGATGAGCAGAAAGAAGCCTATCTTCCGAACCTTGTCAGCGGAAAATATATCGGGGCCTTTGGATTGACCGAACCCAATGCGGGAAGCGACGCCGGCGGAACGGAAACCCGGGCGGTCCGTGACGGTGATTCCTATGTCATCAATGGGACCAAGATTTGGATGACGAGCGGTGATAAGGCCGGTCTCATCACCATGACAGCGCGTACGGGTACGGAAGATAAGGGGACCAGAGGCATCTCCGCATTCCTTGTTGAGCAGGGAACGCCCGGTCAAACTGTCGCCAAGCATGAAGACAAACTCGGTATGCGCGGGTCCTCTACGGTGGAAATGGTCTATGAAGATTGCCGGATTCCCACAAATCGGATCTTAGGTGAGGAAGGCGAGGGGTTCCGCATCTTTATGGACACACTCGATGGCGGCCGGATCAGCATCGGCGCTCTTGCCTTGGGCATCGCACAAGGATCCTTCGAAGCGGCGGTCCGTTATGCTCAAGAGCGTGTTCAATTCGGCCGTCCGATCGCCAAATTCCAGGGGATTCAGTGGATGCTGGCTGATATGGAGACTCGCATTCAAGCCGCGCGCCATTTTATCTATGACGCAGCGGTAAAAAAAGACAGCGGAAGGATGCACAAAAAAGAATCCGCCATGGCCAAGCTCTACGCCTCGGAGACGGCGATGTGGGTGACGACCCAATCGATTCAGATTCATGGGGGATTGGGCTACTCGAAGGAGGCTCCGGTCGAAAGGATGTTCCGGGACGCTAAACTGACGGAAATCGGTGAGGGGACTTCCGAGGTTCAGAGAATCCTAATCGCCCGGGATGTGCTGAAGGAGTATCAGATCACCGGATAGAAGACGATACCTTAGTCGAGTCGGGCATTTGTATCAGGGGAGGTCGCCGTGGACTTTAATATCAGTGAAGAGCAATGCATGATTCAACAGACGGCCCGGGATTTTGCGAGAGACAAGATCGAACCACTGGCCGCTCGTTTAGATGAAAACCGTGAGTTTCCCGTCGACTTGGTCCGGGAATTGGGTGAGTTGGGTTTCATGGGTGTTACGGTCAATCCCAAATGGGGCGGAGCCGGGATGGATCCGATATGCTACGCCCTCGCCGTAGAAGAGATCTCCCGGGCCTGTGCATCAACCGGTGTTATCATGAGCGCCCACAACTCGCTCGTCTGCGATCCACTCGAGGCCTATGGAACAGATGAACAAAAAGAAAAGTATCTCACACCACTTGCATCGGGAAAGAAACTCGGGGCTCATGGTCTGACAGAGCCATCGGCGGGTTCTGATGTCGGGGGGTTGAAAACCCGGGCCGTTCTCGATGGCGATGAGTGGGTCCTCAACGGATCGAAAATCTTTATCACCAATGGAGCCTATGCCGACATTATCCTCGTTTTCGCCTCGACGGATCCGGAACAAAAGGCGCGGGGTATCAGCGCCTTTATCGTCGAGAAGGAGATGCCCGGCTTCAAGGTCGGCTCCCGCGAGAAGACGATGGGTATTAGGGCATCTTGTACATCAGAGCTCATTTTTGAAGATCTGCGTATTCCCAAGAAGAATATGCTGGGTGAATTGAATCGCGGGTTTAAAATCGCGATGGTAACATTGAATGGCGGCCGTATCGGCATCGCGGCGCAGGCTGTCGGGATCGCTCGAAGCGCGCTTGAGAAGGCGATTGAATATTCCAAGAACCGCCAGCAGTTTAATCAGCCGATTTCAAATTTTCAAGCGATTCAATGGATGCTGGCCGATATGGCGACGGAAACGGATGCGGCGCGATTGCTGACCCTGAGAGCCGCCTATTTAAAAATGCACGGTAAGAGCTATGCCACTGAAGCGGCTCAGGCCAAGCTCTTTGCAAGCCGTACGGCCATGCGGGTCGCCGATCGGGCTATCCAGATTCACGGAGGCTATGGATTCAGCACCGAGTACCATGTTGAACGCCATCTCCGTGACGCAAAAATCACCGAACTCTATGAGGGAACCTCTGAAATCCAGCGCATTGTTATCGCGAGAAGTCTTCTGGCCGACTAAGGAGGGGTAATGGACCTTACATGGTCCGATGAGCAGCGGATGATGATCGAATCGATCCGGGATTTTTGCGAGGATCGTCTTGGCCCAATCGCCCGCGAAATCGATGAGAAGGGCAAAACCCCGCCGGAAATTCTGAGAGAGATGTCAGACCTGGGTCTTATGTCGATGCCTATTCCTCATGAATATGATGGGCTGGGTTTGGACAGTTTAACGATTTGCGCGGTCATTGAGGAAATCTCCCGGGTTTGTGCCTCTGTTGCCATTACTATCAGCGTTCACAATTCCGTGGGCGCCTACCCCATCCTGCTCTTTGGTACAGAGGAACAAAAGCGGCTCTATTTGCCGAAGATGTGCCGCGAATGGCTGGGCGCCTTCGCTCTGACCGAGCCGAATGCAGGAAGTGATGCCGCCGGTATCACCACTCAGGCTAGGAAGGAGGGCGACGCCTATATTCTCAATGGGTCCAAGATGTTTGTAACAAATGGCAGCATCGGCCAGCTCTTATTGGTCATAGCTCGAACGGATCCTGATCCTGCGTCACGGCATAAGGGCATTTCCGCTTTCTTGGTTCCCGCTGATTCGCCGGGCATCAGTGTCGCTTCAGCCGGTGAAAAGATGGGGATTCGAGGATCCGATACGGCGGTTGTCCATCTTGACAATGTCCGTGTCGCGGCGGATCACCTCCTGGGCGGTGAGGGCGAGGGCTTCAAAATCGCCATGGCAAGCCTTGACAACGGCCGCCTTGGCGTCGGGGCGCAGGCCGTGGGGATCGCTCAAGCGGCGTTGGATGAAGCGGTCAAATACGCCAAAGAACGCGAAGCGTTCGGCCGCCCCCTGGCGGAGAAGCAAGCGATCCAATTCATGGTGGCGGAAATGGAAACATCGCTGCAGGCCGCCCGGTTATTGATCCACCGCGCTGCGTGGATGAAAGACGAGAACCGTCCCTATTCCAAGGAGGCGGCTATGGCAAAGCTCTTTGCCGCCGAGATGGTGCAATCGGTCACTCATGATGCGATTCAGATTCACGGCGGGTATGGTTATATGAAGGAGTACCCGGTGGAACGTTATGCCCGGGATGCCCGCATCACGGAGATTTATGAAGGCGCCTCGGAGATTCAGCGAATTGTTATCGCTAGATCACTTCTGAAAGAGGACTAATATGACGAAGCGAGCCAAGGTAGCCGTTCTGTTTACGTCGCGCCATTCCATCATGGATGACTTTTCCCGATTGATGGGGTTGGCCGAGGTCGAAAAATATCTGCCAAAAGAACATGAGATTAGTTTAAAAATAAACATTTCATGGCACAAGTATTACCCGGCTTGCTCGACAACACCGTGGCAGCTCGACGGCGTCATTCGGGGGTTGTTGCGGCGCGGATATGATCCCGGAAAAATCCATGCCGCGCAGAACAGCACCGTTGTCGTTGATACGCGGATAGGAGAGGTCGAGAACCGGTTGAAGCCTGTTCTTGATCATCATAAAATCCCCAGTGTTTATCTTAATGACGATGATACGGAGTGGATTCCCTACGAGCCGAAAACCCCTCTGCTTGTTTTGGATAAGGTGTACAAAAAGCGCGGTATCCGAATTCCACGGGCTCTCATCGGCAGCAGCGTGATTCATCTGCCGACGGTAAAAACGCATGTCTTTACGACAATGACCGGCGCCATGAAGAATGCCTTTGGGGGCCTTCTCAATTTTGAGCGCCACTGGACCCACGCCGTCATCCATGAGACGTTGGTTGATCTCTTGACGATCCAGCAGGATATCCATCCGGGCATTTTCGCCGTGATGGATGGAACGATCGCGGGCGAAGGACCCGGTCCGCGGGCGATGTTCCCCCGTGAGAAGAATGTAATACTGGCCAGCGGTGATTCCGTGGCCATCGATGCGATCTCGGCCAAGCTTCAGGGATTCGATCCGATGGCCATCGATTGCATTCGACTAGCGCACGAAAAGGGTCTGGGTGTGGGGGATACCCAGGAGATCGAAATAGTGGGTGATGATATTAAAGGCGTGAATTTTAATTTTACCGGAGGGGATACTTTTGCGAGTCGCGGTCAAAAACTGATCTATCACGGCTGGTTGAAGCCGCTCGAGCACTTGCTTCTGCGCACCCCCATTGTCCCGTGGTCCTACGCGGCCAGCCGGCTTTATCATGATGCCTACTGGTTTAACGCTATCGGAAAGAAGAGGATAAACGCCCTCGGCGACAGCCAGTGGCTGCAGCTCTTCGAGGCTTATAAGAACGGGCCGCCGGATCTATCCTGAGAGGCTCGCGCAAAAAAACGAACCGTTTCTATTCTCGCCGCCAGGGTGTAAAATCTAGGGGAATCGATACGCTGGGGGATATGTCAAGCTTCCTGCTGAGAACGCAGGGTCACGCAGCCGCGGCCGTGCTGCCTGGATCTTGTCTGTATCAATGGAGGAGGATGTCATGAAGAGAAGCGGATGGATGGGGCTGGCCGTTGCGGTTTCTCAAATACTTTTTCTTTCTATTTCCACAGTGAACGCCCACAAACTCTGGCTGGATTTCGACCACGATGACAACTTGTGGACAATCCAGTCGATCTCTTTGGAAGAAGCGGATGTCGCCACCTTGATTCTCGAAGTTGAGGTCGAACCGATGGCACCTTCAGCCGAAGTGTGGATCCAGTCAGAGGTGGATTGTTGTGAAACCTACTCGCCGCCCAGGGGATGGGGTGGAGTGACGTGGGGTTTTCCCGGGGGCACCTGTTCGGAGTCCTGTTTCTCATTTTGCGAATGGACCATGCCGACCTGCAATTACGATTGCACATGCATTGATATCGTCCTTTGGGGCGATATTCATCCGGATGCCGTCTTCATACCAGGGGAGCGTTATGTGCTCGGAGTTCTGCCGATAGAGAGATCGCACCCCGATTGCGGCGATCCTCCTCTCGGATATTTCAGGATCCATGGTGATGGGGCTCTTGGGAGTGATCTTGTGAGTAACACGCTCTGGATTGGTCCTGATGCCCTATCGAGTGTGGCCGATCCCGAGCTGCTGTCCTCCACCTGGGGCCGGGTTAAATCTATTTATCGATAAGGTTCAAGCTCCCGGCTGAGGTGCAGCCGGGAGCTGTTTTCTACTTGTAATATCCCTTTAACGTTCCCCACGTTCTCGATCGCGTGAGGGTGGGCTGATAACAACCCACAGGCCAAGCGCCGATGAGATCGCAGGATGCATTAGGTGGTGAGTACGGCGCGCAGGGAGAAATGCTTTGAATCCCGAGATCGCCTTGTTCCGGATCACAAAAGAGGGGGTCAGCCGCTATATTGCCGTTTATTCCGTACTGATCGCCGATGCAATCAACCCAATCGCCGCCTTCATTGCCAAAGACATCGCAGCAGGTCAGAAAGGCGTCGCAATCCAATTCGCAGAAAATGCCGCTCCCCAGATTTCCGAAAGCTATAATGCAATTATGAAGCGATACCCATGAATTGTGACGGACCCCGACCTGGCTCCCATCGATGCTGGTGTTATCATAGAAGGTGCAGTTTTCCAGAGTCGCCGATGAGTATAGATGACAATGAAATCCGCCTCCGCGTGTGTCGGCATGGTTTCCTTGAAAAGTACAGCGTATAAGTGTCGGTGATGAATAGTCCCCGCAGTGCATTCCTCCGCCGTGGCCGATGGAATTATCGGAAACGTTATCTTTAAAAATGCAATCCGTCACCATCGATTCCACATAATAGAGGCAGCACAATCCACCTCCAGCATACGCGGCATGGTTGTCTAGGAATACGCAATTTGCTATTGAAGGGGAGCTGTATTCACAATAGATACCGCCGCCATATTCCAGCGTGTATCCGGATTTAATTGTCAGACCCTCCAAGACAGTTAAAGAGGTTTCACCAGATTCGAAAAGAAAAGCCCTCCCTGAATTTTCACAATCCAGGATGCAATTCTCAGGCTGGCCGCTTTGAGAACTCAGGATCAGATCCTTCCCATAGAAGTTGATATCTCGATTTCCGGAACCAGTGAAAATCCCATCGATCAGGAGGATCGTATCCCCGGAAGCAGCACCATCAACACCGGCTTGAATTGTAGGGAAATCACCTGTGCCGCTTGGTGAAATGATATATGTCGCTGCAAGCGCCGGTGTGATAAGCAATGCCAAGAAAAGGATAGGACCGGAACAAAGATAGACCCATCTTGAAAACATTTAACACCCCCAGGAGTTTACAGTGTACGTATAGACGGTAGGAACGAGATGTGATAAAGACTCAAGAAATATTATAGGATAGCGGGAGATTGAATGTCAATCCCACTTTGTTACGCAGTCATACGATGAGGTCCAACCCTTATCATGGCCTGATTTGGCACAACTCCAATAAAACGCCCCCAGTTGAAGCGGGATGCAGGAAAAGAATCGTTTTACCGCCGGCGCCGGTGCTGGGCTCCCCGATGACGCGGTAACCAGCCTTTGACATGGCTTGCGCCGCTGTTTGTACATTTTCGACGCGCAATGCCATATGATGGATTCCGGGGCCTTTCTTCTCGAGGAAGCGCCCGATAGGGCCCTCGGGGTCGGTCGCTTCCAGTAATTCTATTACGGTTTCTCCGCATTTGAGATGATAGGCGCGGATCCCTTGCTGCGGGACATCTTCGATAGCCGTAATCGCCAGACCGAGTTGTCTGCTGTAGAGGTCCAAGGCGGCCTCGATATCACTCACTGCGATACCCAGGTGGTCCAGTTGAAGAGCCGTCTGTTTTGACATTTTCGCGGTCTTTCCTCTTATAAGAATCCAGGATCTCGGTAGGCTCCGAAGACGACCTTCAGCCTATCCGAAATCTCGCCGATTGTACAAAGGGCCTCAACGCATCCATAGATTCTTGGCAGGAGATTCTCGTTTCCACGGGCGGCCTTTTCAAGCTCCTCCAGCGTTCGCCGTGCGGCTTCCCCACTCCGTCGTTTGTGGATATCCTCCAGGCGTTTTTCCTGCTCGCGGAATACTTCTTCCCGGACCCGAAATGGCGGGGGCGTGGATATTTCTTCGATGGCATAGCGGTTGACGCCGACGATGATTTGTTTGTTGGATTCAAGCGCCTTCTGTGTTTCATAGGCGCTGCGGTGTATTTCCCGTTGTACAAAACCTGCTTCCAAAGCTTTTAGGACGCCGCCGATATTTTCAATTTTCTCCATGATCGAAAGGGCTTCGGCCTCGAGCTCACAGGTCAGATTTTCTACAAACCATGATCCGCCGAGGGGATCGATGACGTCGGCGGTGCCGGATTCTTCGGCCAGAATTTGTTGGGTCCGCAGCGCCAAGAGGACCGATTCCTCCTTTGGCAAGGCGATCGCTTCATCCCAGGAATTTGTGTGGAGCGACTGTGTCCCACCGAGGATGGCGGCCAGCGCCTGGATCGTTACCCTTACCGAGTTGTTGATGGGTTGCTGGGCCGTCAGTGTTGAACCGGCGGTCTGGGTATGGAATCGAAGCTTCATCGACAAGGGATCTTTCGCATTGAAGCGGTCTTTAATCAATCGCGCCCACATGCGCCGTGCGGCACGGAACTTCGCGATTTCTTCAAAGAGATTGTTGTGGGCGTTAAAGAAAAAGGAGAGGCGGGGGGCGAAGGCG
>JAHJDP010000057.1 GCA_018831195.1 Candidatus Eisenbacteria bacterium
CGTCACCCTGCGTGTGTAGGTGCTGAAGTCATGATAGCGGATTTTGAGTTGCACAATCCGGCCGGTGACATCGTCCCGGCGCAGGCGCCTGGAGACGCGCAGCGATTGGTCGAGCAGCATACCTTCCAGCAATTCACCATCCGTCTGATCCCTTGCGAAGGTCTGCTCATGGCTGTACGATTTCGCGTCCCAATCAGGAACGACATCGCGGTCGTCGCTCCCTTGGGAAAGGTCATAGAGGTGTTCGCCGTGCAGCCCGAAGCGGTGGACAAGCCTTTTCCGCCCCGCTGCGGCGAGATCGCCGATCGTCCGAAGACCCATCCCCTCCAAGATCTCCCGTGTCCGCGGCCCCACACCCCAGAGATCGGAAATAGGGAGCGGGTGGAGAAAGGCGATGACGCCACCCGGCTCGACAACCGTGAGACCATCCGGCTTTTGATGATCGGAGGCGATCTTGGCGACGAATTTGACCGGGGCGATTCCCACCGATGCGGTGAGGCGGGTCGCCTCCAGGATCGCATTTTTGATCTTGCGGCCAATGTCGGGTGGATCGCCAAGGGCGTTGCGTGTCCCGGTCAGATCGAGGAATCCCTCGTCGAGAGAGAGGGGCTCGACGCAGGGGGAATAGGAATGGAGGATATCCATGATCTGCCTGGACACCGCCCGGTATTTTGTGAAATTGACGGGGAGGCGGACGAGGTGGGGGCAGAGCCCGTAATGTCCAAAAACTCGATCGAAGGTTAAATTCCTCTCCAGTTATTCCTTCCGACCGTCAACTTTCCTGATTTTCCGTCGATATTGAGCTGTATTTAAGATGATCAACAGACCTGGATTGCCGAATACGGAATATTGGGCGTATTTATCCCATCATTTGTAAGTGTACGAATCTATATCCCCAGTCCTAATTCAGCTCAGGCGGCGTCGCGGTAGTAGTATTTCAGGATACCACCGAGTCTCTCGCGGCAGCGCACATTCCCCATCCGTCTGTTGAGCGATTCAGATGGCTCGATCAGTCGGTTGTCGAGACCCTGATGATTTCGTTCGCGGTGATAATGTTCGAGGAATTGCCTTACGGCTCGGCGGACGGAGCCCTCGCCGAAGAAGATCATTTGATACAGGCATTCCTCTTTGAGGCTGCGCATGAAACGTTCGATATAGGCATTCAGGTTCGGTGATTGCGGTGGGAGCCGCACGGGTTTGACTTGTGCTTCTTTGAGCATTAAGCGGAAGGATGCGCAGAACTTCGTGTCGCGATCCATGATGAGATCGTTCGGACCGGGGAGGAATCCGTCATCGGGATCGGTGAGATTTCTTCCGACCTGCTTGATCCATTCCTCATGGGGATTCGTCGTGCAGCCGGCGAAATGAACACGGCGTGTGGAAAGCTCGATGGCGAAGAGAAGATAGTATGTGACGAGACCGCCCTTGGTCCAGACCTCGATTGTTGTGAAATCAATAGCGGCGAGGACTTCCCAATGAGCTTTGAGAAAGGTCGCCCAGGTCATTTGGCGTTTGCGTTCCGGCGCGGGGTCGATGCCGTGTTCGCGGAGGATGTTACCGACCGTTGTCTTCTCGAGTGAGTATCCCAAGTTTTTCAAAGAGCCTGTTATGCGCCTGGCTCCCCAAGTTGGGTTCTCACGGGCTATGCGAAGAATCAGATCGACGACTACTTTTCTGATCCGGGGCCGGCCGTGGGCTTGGCGACAATAGGCGTAATCCCATTTCCGAGCGATCAGCATGCGATGCCAGCGCAGAATTGTATCTGGCGAGAAGGCGGTGCCGATCTCTTTGAGGATTCTGCGACCGAGCGCTTTGCCTTTAACGGCGAGGCGCCGGCGTTGGTTGTCGTTGAGTTTAATCCTGCTCTTGCCGTGGGCTGCTTTGAGCACCTGGTTTTCGGCGCGCAGGTATTCGATGATGGCCTGCTGCTCGCGATTAACCCATCCGGCAAAGGCGGCCAGGAGAAGATGCCAAGGCTGTAAGATGAATTCCACCGATGTCTCCATCCGTCATTTTTCGACGGCAAAATCGGTCAGGATGGGGGAGAGGGGGTGGAGTTGTCAAGAGGACGGGAAATAGTGGCCTAAAAATAGCCAATTATCCGGCCAGTAGCCAAATTGCTAAATTCCTCAAGATTCTAGGAAATTACCTCCCAGCGGGCTCCGCGGCCTCTGCCGGTAAGGCGGACTTTCTCCTGCTTTTTCAGATCAGCAAGGACCTTTTTTATGAGTTGCGTGCTAGCTGATGGCAATTGAATGGCCAAATCCCCCAGTGTGAATTGCTCAACCTGAGCAAGAATAGTCTGTTTTACAATATCGCTCTTAGCGATTCGGGAATCAGTAGATTCTAGCTGCCTCTCAAACTCTTTGTAAGCGTTGCGTAACAGACCAAGTTGGTAATTCCACCAGGGTATTAGATTATTCTTGCCCTTATGCCACCCTTTGGAGCAATCGGCTAGTACGCGATAGTAATCTTCTCGGCTTTGTTCAACTAGACGTTCAAGGCTGATATAGCGTGATACCTGGAATCCATGAGCTTGAAGCAGAAGTGTTGTGACTAAGCGTGATACTCTCCCGTTTCCATCGCGAAAAGGATGAATACACAATAGATCAAACACAAATGTGGCAATGATTAGAAGAGGAGGAATAGTTGGTTCATTGCAGGCTTCATGATATTCATTGCAAAGGACATCAACCGCTTTGGGTGTAGCTTTGGCTGAGAGTGGAGTGAATCTGATTTTTCTTTCGCCGTTAGGCAGGATCTCGATAATTTCATTGTTGCGCTTTTTCCACTCTCCGGCATCGCCGGAAAAACCTCCCTGGGCAAGAGAGTGGAGTCGTTGAATTGTGGAAGGTTTTACTATTATTTTACGCTGCCGAGTGAAAATCCAATCCAAGGCCCTTTTATATCCTGCGAGTTCTTCTTCTGATCGATCCCGGGGTCTGGCTTTACCAATGACTATTGGACGAAGTCGCTCGGCTGGAATTGTTACTCCCTCAATCCGATTGGAAGACTCCACGCTTTGGATAATCGCCTGTTCACGTAAGACATCGAGCACTTCGGGTTTCTGCTTCATCCAAAGGTCCTGTTTTCCGCGGGCTTCCATACAAGACCCAAGAAGCCAGCCGGTGCTGACCGGAATAGTTACCTCAGCGAGTTTTTTAGCGTTTAAAGAAAGCAAGTTTGAACCCCCTTTATTAGTAGCCTAATAATAGCCTATTTGGCAAATGGTAGCCAATTAAAAAATTATGAAAATTGACGCATTATTCCACGGCTTTTGGGAATTTATTGGTTTTAAAACGGAGAATGGTTAGGAAACGGACCAACCCGGGGAGCCGCTCAGAGCCATCTCGAACTGGGGTGGCTCTTTTAGTTAACATGGACCCCGGTGGCTTCGGTCATCGGGGTTCTCAATATCTTTAAGGGGTTCGACCAAACCAACGAGTGGCATTAGTTTGGTCAGGTCTTCATAGTTCCTCACTCAAAACGATCGTCTCGAAGTTGTGGCCCCGGGGCCACAAAATCGGATAAACTACTGAAATTGTTGATGTTAAAGAATCTGAGTGTGCGGTGTTCGGCCAGAGGAGAGCATGGCCCAATCGCTGGAAATCGGGTATACTCAACCTGTTGATGTTTGTAGTGAGAATGAATCATTTAAGGTTCCTATTCACATGCGTCTCGGGGTTTCACTAGATTTCGAACCAGGTTACCTGACTAGAGGTATAGGGGAGAATGGACAGTCGCAAGGACCGCGTTCACCAGTACTCCGCGAAAGTGTGCCACGAAGGCACTGAAAGGAGGTCTGAAAGACCGACAGACAGACGCCATGCTGCATGGAAGATGGGGGCGGGCCCCCCGAGGACGGGTTGCAGGATCAGTTCTCAAACCACCCGGCGCTGCGTGGGGATAAGATCCCAGGTGGTGAACGGATCGGGGAAAGGCGGGAAGGAAATCCCGTCAGGTGAGGGCCAGGAAGGCGAACGCAAGTGAATCGTTGATGAGCTGTCGAAAACTAAACAACTGCCATCGAAATCAGACAACTTTCGCGGTCTGTGAAGAAGTCCAGCGGAAACATGTTTACTGGCTGGGCGGTGGCCGGCAGATAGACGGCGCGATCCTGGTTCAGGCTTTCATGCGGAACGTGGGAACCTGGCGCTCCGATGCAACGGGAGCAGCCCAAGGAGCAGGAACTCCGAGGGCCCGAGTACCAAAGCGGAGCGCAGGGACGGATCAGCTCGTAGTAGTGTTGAAGCCTGGTAATGCGGGTGGAGCGAAGGGGCTGAGCTGTCCAGTCTTAGGGGTGAGTCAACCCGAAAGGGGAGGAGCTTATGTCTAAGACAAAGTCGTACAGTATTTCCAAGCAACTTGTTGTGAAGGCATTTCGATTAATGAAAGCCAACCATGGGGCGGCCGGAGTGGATGGGCAATCGGTGGCGGCATTCGAGGAGGATCTGAAGGGTAATTAGTATAAGATCTGGAATCGGATGTCATCCGGCCATACTGACCGAAGATGCCGTCATTGTCGTGGACGAGGAAGCGGGGAGTTCTGCCCCAGCCAGTAGCGTCACGGATCTGTTGTTTCACCCAGATGAGTGTCGGGTTGGTGGTGACGTTAACATGCACAATCCGGCGCGATTCGATCTCCATGATAACGAACACGTAAGCGACGGCGAAGAGGGCGGTGTACTGGGTGAGGAAGTCACAGGACCAAAGTTCCTTGGCGTGATTTTGTACAAAGATGCGCCAGGTCTGGTCTCCTCGAGGCGTAGTACGACGTGGGACCATGTAGCGGCGGATGGTGCTGGTGGAATGTTCAATGCCGAACTTGGCGACAAGCTCCTCGGCGATCTTGTCTTCGCCCCACTCAGGATGGTCACCTGAAATGCGCTTGATGAAGTTGATTTGTTTCCGTGAGATGCATGGTCGGCCGATTTTCCGGCCTCGTGATTTACGACGCCACAGCACTTTGAAGCCTTGGCGATGCCACCCGATGACCGTGGCGGGTTTGACGATGACGAGAGGGCGGGACCAGCCCGACCAGAGTCTGCGGAGGATGACCCAGAAGACTCGGTCCCCGGCTTGGAGTCGGACCCGCTTGTGAGTTCTCTGGTGGATGGCCAATTGCTGACGCAGGGCGGCATTTTCCAGTGCCAGAGTTGTCCTCGCCAACCGCGTTGCCCGTAGAAATACGAATAGAGGTGATATGAGTGTATGCATCATGTGCATGACCATAGCACAACTGGGGAGTTGTATTACCGCAAGGAGTTACGGGATTTTCGCGGAGGACGAGCGGCTCCAGCGGAACAAATCAAAATCATGAAACACACAGCAATCCAAAGAAGCCTTTGGCCAGATAAGCCTGCAGACATATTGCCCATCCCCCGAAGATGCGTAGACGTTCGTCAACTCGTTCAATGACAATCAGCTAGAGGGATTATACCACACCTACTTAGGTCGTTGCCATACGACTCGTACACCTGCAAATATCGATACCAGTCATTGACAAATCTAAATCAACACTTTAGAATTGTCATTATGGAATACAGAAAACGAACTTTAGAGGCTGAGCTAATCCGTTCAGCGACAGCATTTTCCGCCTGTATTGTAACCGGCCCTCGGCGATCCGGTAAAACAACACTTCTTCGACACTGCTTTCCTAGTGCCAGCTATGTGCTGCTGGAAGAACCGGATGTCATCGACAGGGTCCGCAGCGATCCCCGAGGATTCCTGGAGGAGCTCGGGCGCCCCGCGATCTTAGACGAGATCCAGAACACGCCGGAGCTACTGAACTATATCAGGGCGGAGATCGATAGAACGCCTGAACAGAAGGGCCATTGGTTTCTGACAGGGTCCCAAGAAGCGGCGGTGATGCGGGGGGTGACAGAGTCAATGGCTGGGCGCGCCGCTATTTTCCAGCTACTTCCGTTTTCATATTCTGAAGAATCTGCCGTGTCGCTGTTGAAGGGCGGTTTCCCTGAGGTCATCGCCAGACCTGCAACACGGGATATTTGGTTCAGCTCCTACATCCAAACCTACCTTGAGCGTGATGTTCGCGCTGTGTTGTCGATTAAGGATCTAGCCACCTTCCGGCGATTTCTGGCGCTATTGGCAACACGCATCGGCCAGGGTCTCAATAAAACGGCCCTGGCCGGTCCGATTGGCGTCTCGGTGCCGACGATTACCGAATGGCTCGGTGTGCTGGAGATCACAGCTCAGATCTTACTTGTGCCTCCCTTCTTCGAGAATTTTGGTAAACGTATAACCAAGGCGCCTAAAGTCTACTTCTGCGATTCGGGACTCGCCGCGCACTTGCTGGGTATTGAAACTGAAGCGTCGTTGACTAAGTCTCCCTTTCTGGGACCTCTTTTTGAAGGATTGGTGGCATCAGAGATCGTTAAGGAACAGATCCACCACGGCAAATCCAAGGCAATTTATCATTTCCGCGATCGCCAAGGGCTTGAGGTTGATTTCATTGTTCCACGTGGAGGAAAACGTTTGACTCTTATTGAGGCCAAGGCAACGCGCACGCCACGAAGCAGTATGGCCAAACCACTCTTACAGCTTCTAGATGTGATCGATAAGCACCAAAGAGAAGCCTATGTTGTCCATCAGAAGGCCAATTCGGATATGGTGACGCTCACATTGGCTCCCGGCGTGAAAGCCATACCCTGGACGAAGATGAAACCTGTGATTTTGTAAGGGAATTATGTATAGACCGCCGGCATTTTCACCGTAAAAATGCCGGCCAACCCCCTATCGAGCGGTCTATTCCGCCAGCCTAAACACCCACTCACACCACCCGCCCGGGCTCATCTCATCCGCGGGGCATTGAACGCACTCAACTTCAAAACGGCCATCCACCGTGTGCCTTCCACAAATTCCGTCCGCATTGAGATACTTGCGGTTATAGGATTCCTTGCTTAGCCTCATCAAATGCTCAACTTCATCCTTCACACCATATTCTCCAACCTGAAGTCACGTAAGGGACTGATGCTGGAAAACCTGGCTCTCCGCCACCAACTCATTGTTCTGTAACG
>JAHJDP010000058.1 GCA_018831195.1 Candidatus Eisenbacteria bacterium
CCTCGTATGGCCTCTGCTGACTTCTGCTCGATCACGGACCGGATTGCTCCGGCCCGCGCTGCCGGGAATACGGTAGGGTCCGGTGGCGTTTCCCAGTCTTTCGGCTGGGGCCTCAGTCCGGCTCCCGTAGCAGGCGGCCGCCAGTCGAGCAGATCTCCCCGGATAAGGACGTGAACTTTCACTGCACAACCGCGCCATTTACCGTGTCCCCCGAACCACAGGGCTTTGTCATGTCGTGCTGACTCGCCCCAGGGATGTCGGCCTTCTATGGCGTTCGTGTTCCTCGGCTCGCAGCTTTGCCGCCGGCTTCCTTCGGACCATTCCTCGCGGGTTGGCCCTTGCCTTGAGCTGGCCGTTGGCGTCATCATTGATGACGGTGGTCCTCCGGCGGGGGACTTGCACCCCTTGAGTCCACGCCCATGCCGGGCGTACACAACCGGTTGCAGCGGACGGCGCTGCGCGCCGCCGCTGAACCGGAGCGGTTGGGCCGCGCTGATGACCATTAACCTCTGGAGGTGAAGCAATGGCACTGGGCTGGCTCGAGGTCGTCATGGACGAATACAGATCCCTTCGGGAGGAGAGCCTCCGCTCCATGCAACTGCAGCAGGCCGTCTTGCGCTACGGTTTGGCTGCCACAGGCGCACTCATCGCGGTGGCATTCGGCATCTGGGGTGTCGTTCTGCTTGCTTCGGTGGCTCTTCTGCTCTTTGTCCCGGCTGTGTCCTATCTCTCTCTAATCATTTGGATCGGCGAGGTTGCCCGCATGATGCGGGCGGGTTGGTACTTAAAGGCGCTTGAGGAGCGAGTGTGCCAGCAGTTTCCCGACAGACCACCTCCACTGGGATGGGAGAACTACTTGCGGACCGTGTCCGGTCACGCTGGCACTCCTCAGCTCTTCTGGAACTACGCAGCTATCATCGGTCTCTTCTTGTTGCTCTCGATGTTGGCCGCCGCGATGGGAGTTGTGCGCCTTGCCGGCGCTCTGCCGTCGGCTGCGTTGATCGGAATCTCTGTTCTGGAGTTTGTTGTTCTTGTCGTCGTTACACTATATGTCTTATCTACCGGTCGACGATTTCGGTAGTACGACCCAACAATGCGCTGCACCATCTGGTCCGCCCGCTTCGCGGTCGGCCCAATGGTGAGCGCGAGCGTTATGGTGCGACACGAAGTCGCACAGTTGAGTGTACTTATACAATTGTATGGAGTACCCGGTATGTTCCTGCCGGACCCTACGCAGGCGTGCTACCGTTGCGCTGATGACGGGGTGCGAAGCCCTGCGGACAACGTACCGAATTGGGTTCAAATGGTGACAGGAAAACCCTTCCGGGAATCCTACCCGGTTAAGGGCTAGGGTCGGATGATAAGGTGAAAGCAAATGAATGTCTGTAAGCGTCGTCAAAGCAAACGGGCCTACGAGGATTATTAGGTCTAAGGCCGCTTCCCAGCGTTTGCGGCATGGGGTCAGGTTGCAGGTCTACTAACTGCCTGCACGGAACTGTTGAACCCTCGGCGTAGAAGGATGCACCTAAGTCATCCATAGGATCAACTGTGTGGAACGTGGAAACCCAGTTCCGTCGCCTCTTCGGAGGCAGGCTAACCGCAAGGCATGCTGTTGGCGGGCTGGAGTAAGATGCTGAAAGAAGCGAATGCCTGACTGTAATGGTCAGGATACCGGGTGAGTGACATTCCCGGCTCCGTAAGGAGGCAGACGTTCAGTGGGTCTCTGATCACGTGGAAGGTGATTGAATCAGATGAAAGCAGGGAAAGCAAATGATGTCCACCTTTGGGTGAGATAGTGCACTCTGCATGCCTATGGCTATTTTGACGATCATCCGGTAACGTGAAGTGAATTTAAACTTGCGGGAATCCCAACAAGGGAAACCTTACAGAGGCTTGAGCGGTGTGACGGGAAACTGTCACGCACCGTTCTTAGGGGGCCTGGGGATGGCGACATCCCCGGGCTACCCGATCGGAGCGATTGAGTGTTATCTGAATTACAATGAGCCGAACAAGTTTCCAACGCACAGAATCTAATGTGGAATCCTAGAAAACAGTCCTAGCACTTGGAGGTGTGTGCATGAGTTCTTCTGCCCTCGGATCGTTAATAATCGCGGCTGCAATACTTGTTGTTAGTTTTATTTTTATGCAAATCTGGATTCGGGAAAAACACAGAGACAGAGTACGAAGAGAAAAGGAGACAGAGGATGAAAGCCTTCGGCGTTATGAGGAGCGGATTGCAGCGGAAGAAGAGTCCTTAAGGCAAAATGCCGGCGCCGGGACCGGAGGTTACATTGTCGTTGATTTGCCCGACGACCAGAAAGCAATTTTTCATGATTTGCTCAAAGGTTTTGAAGAATATGCGCGACTTCGCGGATATCGTGTAACGTTTTCTGCAGATTCCACAATTGAGAACAAGATGGCTTTTAAATTTAATCTTTCTGATTCCGGAACGGTGGTTGGCGCCAATCGCGTTCGAGAAGATTTAAAGGAGTACTTGGAGCGTGTTGTTAAGGGGGGTGATTTTGACGACTTGCCTATTATAACGTCAATAGAAGAACACGATTTAGTAGTAACAATCTTGAAAAACCGAATTACCTTTCTTAAAGCAAATTACGATATTGAAAAAACGCGAAGATGTATTATGAAAGCCTTTTGTATAGAACAAACACGATGCCCATACTGCCACAACAGAATATTTTAGTTAACACAGGCGGCGCTCTTAATGCCCAAAGCTATAGTGCGGCGAACTCCCCACAGGCACTGGTGGGTACCGGAAATGAAGCAGAATATATAACAAGCATCGCACACTCCTTCAACGAGCAGCAGAAGCAAATACAGAATATAGATATATTGACTGAACAGCTCGAAAAGGAATCTCCCAATGATGAGTTGTTGGAGGCTATCAGGTATTTAAAAAATCTTAAAGAGGAAATTCAAGAAGCCAAAACTCCAGACCACGGAAGAATGAAGAAGTGGCTGGAAGGAATCAAACAAACAATTCAAGCAAGTAGCCTTGGAATCGAAACGATCCAGGCTGCCGAAGCTTTATTCAAGCAATTTGGCTTTTAGTGCCCGTCTAACGCCTATGAGGCCACCGGTTGTCAATGGCTAGATGTCTCCCTTTGGCGGCTGTAGAGCAGCCGCCATCCTCTTCCGTTGCTGTGAGGTGATTGCATTCTCCCTGACTTTGTTTCCCGCCGGGTACAGGACGCGCC
>JAHJDP010000059.1 GCA_018831195.1 Candidatus Eisenbacteria bacterium
AACCCCGTCCCTGGGTGAGGAATGTCTCCAAGTGTTCCCGCACGATCTCGTACAGGACCGTCGTCTCCGGTTGGCGGCGGCGATAGACGCTGGACAATCGTGGTCCATCACCCAAGGCCCGCCCGCCGGCGGCTGTCGTCGCGTCGACATGCATGGGCCGATGAAAATGCAGGATTGGTGCCGCAACGAAGAGACCGCCTGCGGTCCCCGATCGGCGAGGAGCCCTGCGCCTTGATGTCCCCGAGGGAGAGCTGATGCGGGATATGGGAAGAGCATGGAATTAGGCGGCCGTGACTTTTCCATTACCGCGCTTTGAACGGCCATCAATTAACCCTTCGATGCCTTGGGCTGTCGCCGTCGTGAGAACCCGATAGACAGTAGCCCGACCGATTCCCAGGGTGGCACTTCAACAAACCGGTTCGGCGCTACGTGGAAACGGCCTTCGACCAGGTGCCGGGAAAGATTCATTTCTCCTCCCAGATCGGGGTGCGCCCACCAGCCCTCCCATGTCAGCCAGAGGCCGGAGTCGACGGGTGTGGCCAAAAAAAAGAGAAGAATAAATCACAGCCGGGTCATCTCAAGGTAACTGCTTGCACCATCTGTGATTACCGTGCGTCTCCCCTGTGCTTAGGCAGCGCTACCGAAAGGACACGGAAGAAGCGCTGAACCACTTTATCTTTCTCCGCATCGATCACATCCGCAGGGTTGTTTCAGAATATGTTCGCTATTACAATCATGCACGTCCATCACAGGCCATCCACGGGATTCCAGACCCGTATCCGGAACTGAAGCAATCTCTACCATCGACCGGCAAACTTGTTGCTCTCCCGGTCCTCGGTGGTGTTCAGCACGATTACCGTCTCATCGCGTAGACCACCACTCGGCCTCGGCTGCGCTTTCTGTGGATTCAGTGACCAGGGCGACTATGTTCTGCTTTGGAATCGGCTCCCAGTCCTTCCCCAAGTTCTTATGGAGCGGATCTATAAGCAAGAAACCAACCGGCCGGGCCGCCCTCCGGAGATCGTTTATCCCGGTCCGCGATGAGTCAATTAGTGCCGATGGAGTTTTCGCGGATCACGGGTGGTATTGACTCATGCTTCCGCTTCTGAACAATCCTCGCTTCTATTCCAAATAGAGAACCCAGATGTCAGCTATACTATCGCCGCTGAGAGCCGAGTAGCTGAGCGCTTTGCCATCAGGGGACCATGCAGGGCGAGTCTGAACCCATGGATCAAATGTTAGCTGCGTGGCATTTTCCCCGGTCGCTGACATAACCCATATGTCATAGTTCCCAGATCGGTTGGAGGCGAATGCGATCTGGCCGCCGTCAGGCGACCAAGCTGGGTTAATGTCATGGGCCGAGCCCGCGGTGAGTGGAATAGGGGTTCCTCCTGCTGGGGAAATCACATATATATCTTGGGTTTCATCCCGCATCGAATAGAAGGCTATCTGCTCTCCCTGCGGAGACCATGCGAGTCCCTCTGTAACCCAATCAGTAGAAAGCAGTAACTCCGGTGTTCCTCCCGAAGACGGGACGATATATGTCTCTTTGAGATAATCTGGTTCAAAAGAAACTTGAACGGAGTAGACTATTCGGCTTCCATCAGGAGACCAAGAATAATTGCGAATGAATTTTTCTGCCCCATGACGAATCAATAGTGAGGGTTCCGCGCCAAGTTCTGGATCCATGATCCAGATCTCAGTTGTACCGTCTTCTCCCAACCCAGCCGCCCTGAATGTGAGTTGATTTCCGATAGGCGTCCATGCGGCATTGTCGGCATCAAGAGGATCATTTGTTAGCCGCACTGTCGCCCCACCGCTTGCGGGTATCAAGTGGACTTGAAGGTTATTTCGGATACGAAAATCCGCATCAAAGGCAATCGTCTGACCGTCTGGAGACCAAGTAGATCGGTTAGCCCCCTGCCTTCTGGAACTAAAGGTCAATCGTACGTTGGCAGCAGTCGTCGCGCTCACAATATTTGACAGTTCCGACCAGTTGAGTGCACCATCTGCTGTTTTTATGGCAAAGAAGTAGGGCGTTTCTAATTCCAGACCACTGATTTTGAAGGACTCCTCGGTCCCTGGAGATTCGGGAGAGGGTACATCTTGAACTTGAATCGCTTCGTCCCAGGATTCCTCGGTGATTATTGCGAGTGCATACCTAAGATCATACTCATCGGCCATACCCTCAAAACCATTGTTGCCAGGAGCGGTCCACATCAAAGTCGCGCTATGACCTATCGCCGAAGTAACCGCGAGGTCATTGACCTGCCCTGGGGGGACGTCATCAAGAATAGGGGTTACACTCACCATATTCGAAATTTCAGATTCATTAGCTCTATCGTCTATCGATTTGATGGCTAAGAAGTACTCCTGCCCACCTTCTAAGTCTGTCACGGTGAATGTTTCTTCTGTTCCCGAGGAATCCGGTGCCTGGATAGCTTGCACCCGCGTTGCGGTTTCCCAGTTTTCGTCTGTGATAGTTACTAAGGCGTGCCGAAGATCATATTCTGCCGCTTTGCCCTCGAATCCATCATCGCCCGAAGCCGTCCAAGTTAAGGTCACGCTGGATTCGTTGAAAGATGAAACAAAGAGATCGCTGATAGTGCCAGGTGCGGTTGTATCTCCAATAGTTGCACTCACGACATTCGACAATGCTGACCAGTTAGGCACCTCGTCGGCAGTTCTCAAACCAAAGAACCATTCACCCCAATTTAGCCCCGAAATATCAAAGCTCTGGATCTCGCCGGACATGGCCGGTTCCGGGGGGTCGGATGCAATCGCTGCGGAGTCCCACAGCGTTTCGGTTATGGGTGATGCCATATAACGAATTTCATATTGAGACGCCTGTCCCCCGGAACCATCATCACCGGGTGCTGTCCAGTAAAGAGTGACTCGGTCTTCGACAGTTGGTGCTATGGCGAGATCCTGCACCGCCGCTGGTGGTGTGGTGTCGGGAAGCGAGGGTGTCGTACTCTTGTCCTCCGAACACCCAATGGACAGGATAGAGAAGACGGATACCCAATATCTAATCTGCATCGCCGTTCTCCCAAATGCCGAACTAGGGTCAAATTGCCTTTGGCTGTGTCTTGTAACATCTCAGTGCTTTGAACGCGGCCCCTGCCGCTGATATCACGGAGAGAAGCTCCCTGCTTGATATATTCGCCAATAGAGATCCTGATCTTGGGTGCTCTCTCCGTCATCCGAGTCAGTCGCTATTCATCTGGATGATATTGCACATATTCCTCACAGTCTTCTTTGTTGTGAACAATGAAATCATTGGCAACATATGTTTCTGCTTCAACTTGGAAATTGTAAACTTTCACCTTCTCATTGACCTTCCTAAAGGTATAAATCTCGATATCCCAACCATCAGGGTTAGTCAACACATCACCTACACTAAGATCGCCTACACTGAGCCATTTGCCCTCGCTAAGAACAGGATGGTTCTTTGTGGCACTAAGCTCCTCGTTAATGATGAAATAATGGTTAACAATATAGGGCTTGTGGATAGAAGTGACCTCGGAGGTCTTCATCTTGGTCGAAGATTCGTCATAAGCGAGCACGCGATCCCCAACTTGTATTTCTTCTACCGGCTTTGTGCTTCCATCGGCCATCCTAATGGGAGTTCCTTCTAGCAAGCAGTCGCAAGCATTACCAGGTGTAGCTGCAGAACCACAATTGCAGTATTGAGCGTTTCCATAATCTTCTGGGCAGTTCTGGCCCTCAGTAGGAAACCAATGACACCGCCATTGCCGCACTTCGTTTACACAACCGGTAATCCAATCGATCTCAAAATCGCACTCAAGATATGGAGCACAGAAGTACATCTCATCAATCTGATCACAGTTTGGATGTGCTTGAACTGAACATGTGAAGGTTATCGCTAATGCCCCGAGGATCATTAAAACTATTGTACGCATGTCATTCTCCTTTTTTAATGCTCACATTTTGGGATTACGGAACGGCCCACTGCGACGCCCATATATATATATACTCTGACCGTCGCTTCTCCGGTGCTTTGATTAATTAAGGACATAGAGGCGTCATGAACACTCTCACCGGCCAGATAGAGTGCATCATAATGCGGTTCCTCGTCACCGTCAACAACATGAAGCATGATCCCCATACTGCCATTCTGAAAATGGAGATAATCAACCCGATCACCGCAGCCTGAATCGATCCGTTCTTAATCCGACGACCAACCTGTGTATTTTAAATGGGATCGGCTCCACGAATCAACCTTGAGCTGCCGTTGATCGGGTTGGAATGCTATGGAGATGTCGGTTCCATTTCCAGCTGTCTTTTAATATAGCCTACATTCCGCATGTCACGTTGGGCCTTTCGGGGAATTTCTGATCCCGGGAATTGCCGAAGTACCAATAGGTTATACTAATCCCAATATAAGCGCGATTTAGGAGGTATTGTAAAAGAAAAAGCTCGAAATGCCCATCCAGAGCGGTTATAAGTTAATTGTTCAAAAACAAATTAACGCCGAGGAGGGCATTTCGAGTGACTTCATTAAACCAGAAGAATCTCAGGAAACGCAAGCAAAGAATTGACTACCGGATCGCCCCGCGAAATTGGGCCGGTCAATCTAACCCGATGTTTAAAGCCTCCAACATCCACTACGAAATCTCCGATCGAGTCCGGGCAACGAAAGCCGGAGGGATC
>JAHJDP010000060.1 GCA_018831195.1 Candidatus Eisenbacteria bacterium
CACCGCCTTTCCGGTTGGAGATGTTGTCAGGTTCTATGGTAGCATTCTTCCGCATAGCTCCTCCCGCTGTCATCATCCTGGCAATATGCATTGGATCGATTATCAATATGGCCATGGAGCCTTTATTTTATCTTGTTGCTCGAATTATACGTATATCTAAAGCGATTTGGGCTAAAACGATAAGTAGCGCCCAACCGAATATCCCATTAATGAATATCGCAATGCCGACGGTGATTTTGGGCAAACCTGTTTCGAGAACGCCTATCCAAATAAAAATACACAGAAGAACGCCAGCCACTAACTCGAGCCAAGCGACTACCCTAAGAACGACAATGCTGAAGGGTACTTTTTGTTTGGGTGATTCAGAAGCTTTTTCTGGAGACGGTGACTTGACCGTACGTTCTTTTTTTAAGCTTTCGAGCGCAACACCCGTTTCTTTGGCAGACGCGGGAATTACTATTCTATTTTCGCAATGACTGCACTGAGTCTCCTCACCGATTCGTAAAAACGTAGTCGCTTCCGATCCACAGCTGGGACAGATGTACTTTAATCCCATCGTTATGACCTCCAATTACGATCGTCAAAGAAATGTCTATCTAACGAATCTGTAGAAAAAGCCGCCCGGTACATCACGGATTATATTTGCCTCCCGGAGCCCGCCTCCCATGAACAAATAGGGGATTCCGTAGAGGCTGCCCGGTCTTCTCCTACTGAGTTACATTCCACTTACCTGCGAGGGTCATTGGCGCGGCCCTCGCTCGCATCTTCTCTTCGCAATCATTCTGACGCATCCATTATCGCAAAATGATTGCTCTCTCCGCCTCACTCTGCCCTCCAGCATAAACCACCCGGTAATGATAAACTCCGGCTCCAAGCCGCTCAGCAGACCCAGCCGAACGCAACAGAACTTCCTTCCGCCCCGGCCCAACGTCACCCAATGCAATCCGCCTCACTTCACGTCCGGAAACATCATACACCACGACCTGGACGTCCTTGAGCGATCGGGAAGCCGAGAATGACATTGTTGCCGAGCCCGCGCTGGGGTTGGGGCGGGATGAGAGGCTGTAGATAGCAGGCCGTGCCAATGGCTGTTCTGGTTCGTTCACATCACTTCCGAAATCAGGGTGCCAATTGAAATCGGTGGTTCCGTCGCCATCTATATCCACGGCCAATGTAACTGTAGAGAGACTATCTGCGACGTCTATCCTGACCATAGAACTGTCAGCGACCTCGAACGGCATGTACCTGTAAAATAGACGGCCCGTCGATTGGGTATCGTGAAGTAAGCCAACGTGTAATGTTTGATTAGCCTGCGAAGATAGGAGGATAGTTGCTTCCGAATGAGGATTGGCATCTTCAGCAGAATCGAAGCGACAAATGCCTGGATAGATTTGCGAAACGGCGCCCCTCTCTCCTAGGTTAATGTTCATTGCCAGGTTTAGGCCCGTCGAGTCCCCTTCCATGAAACTACTGTCGGCTTCAACTCGGATTCCAACCTCACCTTCGATCATGAGCACGTCAGCGAGATTCACTCCAGAGCTATCCATTCCAGTCGCCATCCATACTGCCAAGGAATCGATTAACTCGCCTTCGGGTACGCCGCGCGTGAAAGCATACTCAATATGTTCTGAAAACTCATTGTTCATGCATTCGCTGGCAAACTCAAATGCCGATCCGCTAATCTTAACCCTCTCAATCTGCTCATGTATTCCTTCGCAACCCCCAGCCCCACAATAGATGTCCATACCGACTTTTAGAAAGTTCATAGCCCCTGACCAAAATGCAGCCCACGCCTCTTGGTCTCGGCCTGAACGATGAAGCTCCCCAGCCTCACACATTTTCTCAACAAAAAGCACCCCATGAGCCAGAGAACCGACATAGGGGACAACGCCCTGAATCATGAGTTGACATTCTGTCTCGGCCCCCAACCAACATGCGCTCGTTTCGTCCTGAAGGTTTTGAATTTGCTGTTCTGTAAGCGGGGTTACTACAAATGCATCATAGTTAATAATCGTATCCAAAACATCGCCATGATTGTCCTTAAGGGTCGCAATAATGTCATACTCATTCCATCCCGACCAAATGGGGATTTGCCAGTACATGACAATTTCAGTTGATTGGCCTATATCAAGATAGAACTCATGAGTTGGCAACGGTATATTAGTCCGCTCCCTGCCGTCCAGTTCTATATCCAGCTTGAGATCTCCCACGCCCCAAGAGCTTTCAACAAGCGTAGATATTCGAACAATATCAGTTCCATCAGATGGATATGAAGATTGCTCAGGATTAGTATAAATCAGATCAAACTGGGGCGGCATTGATGCTCCAGAGCCAATGAGGATTAGATCATCAAACCAACCCTCGCAGAAACCCTGACCGCCAAATCTTACTCCCGATAGTGTCCCAGGCGCCCTCGGACGAGTGACACTGAAGATATTGCCAATTGATACAGTAAAAAAGCCGTCGTCAATACTGATAGATACTGGATACCATTGTTCAAATTCTAACTCGCAATTGTAGTACCGAGTTTGCCCATCATGAATAATCTGCACCTCATCACCTTGCGGAGAGAACTTAACGAGAATTGAGGGAGCGCCATAGTAGACCGCAAGAAAATAGTAGCTTGATTCAACTGCCAGAATGCTTATGCGTGCATCCTGAATGTTCCATCCGTATTCTTCACCGGCCAACCAGAGTAGTGCTCCGTCATGGGAGGAACCAATTCCATGACCTCCACTCTCGGACCATGTCCCCTCCATTCTATAATACGTAGGATCTCCTATGAAGCCATCAGAGAAGTTATCTTCAAAGAGTATTGAGGCCGAGGATTGTACATGTGGAACCAGAAACGCAAAGACAAGTAGAAGTGCGAGTCTAAGATTCATAAAGTGTCTCCGATTGGCTGCCAGAAAGTTTTGCTAAAATCGCCCTAAAGTTCGATCTTATATTTCCATCATGTTTGGGCAATGGCTACGCGAACTAATGATATCACTGAGCGGGACGGATTTAAATGGTACGGAATAGAATCTTACAAATACGCACGTCCCCTTTCGCTTAGGGTTGTTTCCGCAGTGTAGTACAGAGACCGGGACCAGTCCAGAATGGGATAACTGATAGAATGGCAACAGGTTATACCGGATATCTGGAAAAACGGGCTCATGGTGCGGCACCCTGGCCAGTCGCCTCAATCACCGGTCCCGAATCGGGCCACGCCGGGCCGCCTTCAATTGCTGATGAAGCATGGCTTGGACGCGGTTATACATTGAGGCCAAACTGAAAGTATTACATTCAATGCTGAGTGCTCCCGTGCTTGCTATAACATTAACCGAATTGCAGAAGCACTGGCGACCACGCCCTTCATTCACCGCACGCCGCCACTTTGCCCCGGAACGCAACGAGCCCGCACGCACGGGAAACGCCGCAATGACGGGCTTTTCAGAACACTTCGCGGATCGGGGGCAGGCCGGGCAAAACCCATGCGTCTTGAACATTCGTTCGGCTTTTACATTGCGTCAGCTTTCACAATATCGCGAATTATACATTCACGTCGCGTTTCCATCCAACCACGACGATCAATCAGGGGGCAGTTTGAGGGCAGATTTGACGATTTTGACCCGCTTGGGGCAGTTCAGTGGCAGAATTTCGGCCATTTTTTCCATTTTCGAGGCATCTGAGCGGACCTCAAACACAGGCATCCAGCTGCACCATAAAGGGTTAGCCGATCCGGCCTGTTTTGGAGGCGATGCCGTTTGGCTGCCCGGATGCCGTTTTCAGGTCCCAAAACGGGCTGTTTCCAGAGGGTCGATGCCGCAAAAAGGGCAGTTACGAGAGGGGGCATGCCGCAAAACGGACAGTTCCTCAGAGGCCGATGCCGCAAAATGGGGGTCGGCAGAGGATCATTTTACCGATCCTGGTGGCCCAGCTCGGGCAGCTCCGTCTTGAAGAGCAGCTTCCCGTCACCATCCAGGATCTCGATGTACCGGACGTCCTGTAACTTGGCCCCAATCCCGGCGTTAGCGATGGCCCGGGCAGCCCTCATTGCCGTATTATGTGTTGTTTCCATTTATGTTGGCCAGATTCCACAAGCCACACGGGTCTTTAA
>JAHJDP010000061.1 GCA_018831195.1 Candidatus Eisenbacteria bacterium
AGGCATTCATTGAAAGCTATAACCAAGATTGGTTGATCGAGAAGTTGGGATTCCGCAGTCCCGCTCAGGCGCGCCGTGACCGCGCTCAAGCAGAGGCTGCGTAAGGAATTCTTGTGTCCAAAGAACCGGGTGCGATACACCGGGACTCTCCCTCTTTGGCTCCTGGTCCAGTCTAAATGATGAAGCCGGCGGGTTGCTCGATACGGGAAAATCAGCGGGTGGATCACTCACTTGGTACCGATCTCAAGGCGCCGGCATTCAATTGGGTTATCAGTTCCAAGAGGTGAAAGACAAGACAAGGCACCAGACGGATATCGAGGCTTGGTGGAACATCGCCGGAGCCTCCACCCTTCGGCTACGAACGAGATTCCGCGAGGGGCCCGGTGGCTTGAATGAATACGCGGCCATGTTGGGATTCGATGTCATGTTCGGGTTTCCGGTCGCTCCTCGTGGGAATCTCGGCGGTATCCGCGGAAGGGTTTTTGACGCTCAACGGGAAAACCGCCCGGGTCTTGCGGGCGTAGTGGTGCGGGTCGATGAACATGCAACCGTCACTGGGGAGAATGGGGAATTCTCTGTTTCCGGACTATCGGCGGGTAGGCACCTGGTGGATGCGGATCTCCGTACGATCGGCCTCAGCCGACTGATCATCGGTCAAACGCCGATTAGAGCAGAAGTTGTTGGTAATGAGAAGCTGCATCTCGACCTTGCCGTCAGCGATGCGGGTTCTGTTATCGGCGCCGTGATCGATGCTCATAGTGAAGCAGACACTACAAATGCTATCCAATGGGGAATGGAGGGGACTCATCCGAATTTATCAGGAATACTGATTGAACTTTCAGATGAGAATACAAGGCGGGTCGCTCTTACCGATCGAAACGGCCGTTTTCGCTTTCAGCGGGTCGCTCCCGGCGCTTGGCGGCTATGGATCGACGCTTCAAGTTTACCGAGTTTTCACCTATTTGATCAGTGCTCTTATGATGTAAATGTCGCTGCGGGGCAAACCGTGGAGGAAAATTTTCATGTTCGGCGTCAACAAAGGGACATCAAATTTTTGGCGAAGCAATCTATGTTGAGATTGGGGAGGGGGTTGGATCACGATTCTGATTCAAAGGCGCATACAAACCATGATCGATCGTCTCCCAATAATAATTCTGAACAAGCTTTCGAGCAATCGGGAGAATCAAACCATGAATCTGAGCTTTCGATTCGGGATTCCAATAATCAGGAGAATAGTCCCTGGGCCGTAGCTGTTAAAGACGGCACCGCAAAGCTTCTGCTGGATGTTCGGGAAATATCTGTGGAATCGAATAAGGTTGTTCCTATTCGGGTCATGGCATGCGCCGGCGAATTCAAAGTAAATGTAACGAAATGGGTCAATTGGCATTCAAGCTCAATATGGGTTGTGCGAATGATTGATGGAGAGCTCTATTCAGTCGGTACAGGTGTTGCAAGTGTAATTGCGGAACTCGATGGCATTCGCTCCGAGAGTGTCACCGTGATTGTCCAGGCCGGTAGTCGTGCCGAGATTCTCCCGGAACAGTGAAAGAAACCTCACCCAGACGATTTGAAATAAACCCGATTTGCGAGCCCCAAAGTAGAGTATTATCCATCCTGCAATAGCAAAATCGACCTAAGGAAATGATGACGACTTATGATCGTGCAGTATTGATCTTCCAATACAAATATCGCTCGTGATACAAATGAGGCTGTCTTGTGGGGGTCAAGGGTTTGTGATATTCTGCCGAATGCGATATATACGGGTGGAAATTCCCGGCCGGCTGCTCTAGGCCGGTTATTCTCGTTAGAGAAATCCCAGTGCAACTGGTCAGCTTCAAATCTGAAAAGTGTGAGGAGTTAAAACATCATGAGATCAGCATCGAGTCGAATCTCCATCATATGGATATTTACCCTGGCATTATGCTTGGGTATGGCCGCCATTGGGCAGGCCATCGCCTTTACCGTAGATCACACCTCTACAGATATTTGGGAGATCCCTGAAACGGCGATTGCACAAGCCAAAACGGATCTACATATCGCCTATGGGCATACATCGCATGGAAGCCAGTTGATTTCCGGGATGGGAACGAGTGGGGGCGCGCAACTCGACCTCTTTATGACGAATAATGGAGCGACACCGGGCCTCTATCTTTGGAATAATGGTGGAACCGGGGGCGCCCTGGATCTTAGGGACACGCCCTTCGTCGGAGCCAGTGATCTCGGGAATCCCGATCGGTATGCATGGGAAACAGCGACACGAAACTACCTGGTGGGCCATCCAGAATGTAACGTCATCATCTGGTCTTGGTGCGGTCAAGCCGAAACCACAATTGAGAATATTGATATCTATCTGAATCTCATGGAAGGTCTCATCGCCGATTATCCCAGCGTATACTTTGTCTTTATGACCGGGCATTTGACCGGAACCGGAATCGACGGGACCCTGAATATTGCAAATGAGCATATTAGAAACCACTGCATAACCCATAATAGAATTCTCTATGATTTCGCTGATATCGAAAGTTATGACCCCGATCGGCTGGTCAATTATATGGAGCTGCTGGCGAACGATAACTGCGATTACGACAGTGATAACAATGGCACTCGCGACAGAAACTGGGCCCTGGATTGGCAGGGGACGCACACTGAGGGAGTTGATTGGTGGGCGTCGGGGGCGGCGCATAGCCAAGATCTCAATGGCAATCTTAAGGGATATGCGGCCTGGTGGCTTTGGGCGATGCTCGCCGGATGGAACCAGTGCGTTCCGGCGCCCTCGAATTTGACGGCGGTGGCAGATCCAGTAGCTTCAGAAATCGAATTGAACTGGACCGATAATTCCGATGTTACCAATGAAGATAGCTTTATCATACAGCGGCAGGTCGATGGAGGCGGTTGGGACCTCAGCTACGATTCTGTTCAATCTGATGTCACAACCTATACAGATTCAGAGCTGGCGATCGGTACATATGATTACAAAGTGGTAGCCCATCGCGATGATGACGGGAGTGGCGATCCGTGTGATTCACAGTCCTCAAACACGGCCACGGCTGAAATGACCGATCCAAACCTCCCAGCGGCGCCATCGAATTTGGAAGCGGTGGGGAATTCAGAATTCGGTTCGGTTTCGCTCACCTGGGTCGACAATGCCGTCAATGAAGACGGATTCATCATCCAGCGTCAAGTTGATGGTGGAGTTTGGAACAATACCTATGATATCGCAGGAGAAGACGCTGAGAGCTATACCGATAATAACCACGAGGGAGATCCTCTTCCTTCCGGAACCTATACCTATCGGGTCACAGCAACGAATTCCCATGGTAATTCCAGTCCATCTAATGAAGCCACCACTGTTATTTCATCGGAAGCTCCGGAAGCCCCAATGAACCTCATCTCTGAGATCATCGGGTTCGCTATCGCTCTCAGCTGGACCGATAACAGTGATAATGAGGAAAGTTTTATCGTTGAGCGATCTGTTGATGGAAGCGAATTCAGTGAATTGGAGCCGCTGCCGGCGAACACGGAGGGATACATTGACGAGGACCTCCCTCCATTACACACCTATACTTATCGTGTCATGGCGCGGAATAACTTCGGCGATTCAGATTATTCAAACGAGGTTTCCGAGTATATCGCCGAAGAATCATATCAAATCGTATTGAAACAGGGTGTTGAAGGGTACGAGGGATGCCGCGATGCCTATTTGGATGCGGGTAATCCAACATTTAACTATGGGGGCGATCAATATAATGATGTGAGGGACGATCCCAAATGTAACTTTATCATTTCATTTGAAATGCCTGAGGAAGTATTGGGAATGAGAATCCTCGAGGCCAAAATCGGATTTTATTGCTGGTCGATCAGTTCTTGGGAGGTGGACCAATATTTTACCCTCTGTCGCTTGACCGAATCGTGGGAAGAGGGTGCATCGGATGGAGCCTATGAGGAAGGGTGTGCCAGCTGGGTTGTCCGGAATGGGGAGGAAGTTTGGACGAATCCGGGGGGGACATTTGATCCAGTCGTTGTGGACAGTTCCTTGATTCCCAATGCCCCCTACTATCCTGAATTCAATGTTACCGATCTGGTTCAGGCATGGTCCAGCGGGACGACCGATAATGATGGACTGATCCTGATGAACAACACCGGTATTGTGACCGGGATCAAAGCAAGTGAGTACAGTGAGTACGGTCGGCCCTACCTCGAAATAACCTATTCCAGCCCCATCGCATCAGCCCCAACGGAGGAATCGAATCCCGGCCTGTCACTATTGCTCAATAGGCCGAATCCATTTTATGCAACGACAACACTTCGCTTCCAGGTCACTGAGACCCGGGATCTCCAGCTGAATATCTATTCGCTCGAGGGGCGCCGCGTGGCGACTTTGGTGGATGGGCCGGTCATGCCGGGGCTTCATGAGATCGACTGGCGCGGTTTGGATTACCGGGGTCGGGTGCTCGCTCCCGGTGTCTATTTTGCGCGGCTGAAATCGGGTCCGGACGTACATACAATGAAGCTGATATTGAGCCGGTGATTTGAAGACGACCAGAAAAATGGTGTGGGGTCCCTTAAGTGCTGGGGACCCCGCTGTCCAATGAACTGGCGTCTTTTAGGCCACCTGATCGATGTTTCTTCTCTGCGATGCCCATTTGTACAGGGTCTGTTCAAGTTCATTTGTATTGATCGGTTTGGCAATATAATCATCCATACCAACCTTCAGGCATTCTTCCCGATCGCCTTTCATGGCATTGGCCGTCATGGCGATAATGGGAAGGTACCCGCCCTGGAGTCTTTCGCGTTGCCTGATTAACCGGGTGGCTTCCAACCCACTCATAATTGGCATTTGGACATCCATCAGAACAATATCAAATGGCTCCAGAGCGGTTGTATCCACGGCGATCTGGCCGTTCTCAACTGTGATAACGAGGCAACCCATTCTTTCCAGGATTTTTTCCGCCATGAGGCGGTTGATAGCGTTGTCCTCAGCGAGCAAGACCTTGATTTTTGGCGTTCCTGAACCTGGAACGTAAGCCGGCTGTCCGGTTTGTTTTCGCTGATTCGGAGAGCCTGCCGCTTCATTTTGCAGACGGTAATCAACGGTGAAGTGAAACTTGCTGCCTTGATCCGGCCGGCTCTCGACCCAGATATCCCCCCCCAAAAGTACGGCCAGTTTATGGGAGATAGCCAATCCCAATCCCGTCCCACCATATTCGCGTGTTGTCGATCCATCAACCTGCTCAAAGCTGTTGAAGATTCTATCAATTTTGTCTTCCGGTATGCCGATCCCTGTGTCGGAAACAGTGAAGAAGAGACGGGCCTTCTGCTCGGATTTCTGATCCAACTCGCATGTTATGGAGACCTCACCCTCATGGGTGAACTTAATTGCGTTTCCGCCAAGATTTATCAGGATTTGCCGCAGCCGCCCGGGATCACCGATAAGTTGATCGGGGACATCGGCTTGAATATTCCAATTGAGTGTTATCTTTTTCTCCTGGGCCTTTACAACCAAGGGTTCCATGGCATTTACGATTGTCGTTCTCAAGTCGAATTCAATCTCATCAATATCAAGATGACCCGCCTCAATCTTGGAAAAATCAAGAATGTCATTGATGAGACCGAGGAGATGGTCCGCCGACGCCTTAATGGCGTTTAGAAACTCCCGTTGTTCTTCATCCAATTCGGTGTCCAGGGCCAGATAGCTGTTGCCTATGATGCCGTTCATCGGTGTCCGAATCTCGTGACTCATATTGGCGAGGAACTCGCTCTTGGCCCTATTCGCCGCTTCAGCTTTATTGGTCAGAGCCTTCGCCTGGCGCAGGGCTTCCTCCAATTTCAATTTGGCGTCGGCAAGCTGACTGTTTCTCTCTCTCAGAGCGACACTCGCTGTCTCCTTTTGCTCAATCAATGACTGAAGATTCTCGATCATCAAATTGAAGGCTTTGGCCAGAGTGCCGATTTCATCCTGTTTGGAGGCGATCTCTTCATCCATCGCCACGCTGAGATCACCTTGGGCCACCTGTTTTGATTTTTCTTTCAGCAGCAGGATCGGCTTTGTAATGGAGACAGTGAAAAAATAGGCGATAAATGTCGTAATAATCAGGATGACAATACAAATCTGGATGATATAGGTCTGTATTTGTACAAGGCCCTGGAGGAAGTCCTTGTGATATGCGCTGGCGCCGACAATCCAATCCCAGTCCGGCAGATAAGTGAAAGCTGCCAGTTTGGGTTCCGCTTTGGAGTCTTCCTGGTTTTTCCAGTGATAGTAGAGTGTGCTGGTTTGCCCTGGTTTCAGTAGATGTGCCTTTTTGATAATTTCCTGTACGAAGAAACCGCCGTCGGCGTCTCGTGTGTTATTGATATTCTCCCCGTCACGAAGGTGGTTTTTTGAAACGACATAGTCGCCTTTGCTGTTAATGACCCAGATGTATCCATTCTGACCGATTCGCTGCTCGGCGATTTTGTTCTTGAGATCATCTTGCAGCTTTTGTTCGAGTTCCGCACTCTTAAATTCCGTGTCGTAGAGATTCGCACTTACAATAAGCTGGAGGGGTTCAAAATAGGTGATGGCCGATACTTTTTGGTTTACATCGGAAGAAAGAATCTCGGCGCGCTTGTCTTTTAAAGGGTCTTCCCATGTGTAATGTATGATGTGAATCTCACCGGGCGAGAGGGTGGGAAGCGCTGCCAGCACCGCGTCGGCATACTGTTTCTGCGTTTCACCTGAAGTTAGCAAATTATGGTTCGTTTCCACACCATGCTCGCAAACGAAGCAACATCCCTTCATATCCCATAGGGAGATGTCGCCGCTATTGCCGATCCGGATTTGCGCGATCTTCTCGAACAGGGAGTGCTTCTCAGATGGCGTAAGAGCCATTGTCCTGTCCGCCATGCCGATTTCGAGCATTTGGCAGACATTTTCCGTAACCGAACAGAGTCGCTGCTCAATCAGGGCTTCTTCCCGTTTTAGAACGCGATCCTTCTGCTCCACGTAGGATTGGGTCATCTGATGCCAATCTCGTGAGATGATACGGAGATCATTTTCGATCGTCTCATAAGCGCGTGATTTGAAAGTCTTATAGCTTAATGTACCGAGAATCACTGTTGGCAATGTCATCAGCAGGAGGCAGAGACCGAGCAGCTTCCATTTGATGCTGAGGTCCGCCATACGGAATCCCCCGGGCTCGAGATCCCAGGGCTGCATGATCTGATCACTTCTTGTCGGATCTGGTGTTGTGATGAACATCTCATTAATCCTTGGGGGTTGGATAAACCGGCTAACTGCCCCTGAACTCATAGTTTATATAGTTATCGGTCCGGGCTCGGCGTTGCTTAGAATTGTTGATGCTCATTCAAGGTCATCCAAGATGATTAAATTTGCACAGAATAGAAACCCTAACTCATAGCAAACAAACAAGATAAGTGATTATTGGGTTGTAGGACCCGACATAATCTGATATTGACGGTCAGGATATGCAAAAAAGAACTTGTATTTTCCTTATTTATGTCCGATAGTGAAACTAATAGTGAATTGGGTAGTGACTGATTGACAGAGGTGATTGTGTTGGTTTTCCCAGATTTCCATCCACTCTGCAGTATCTTCCCTCTTTTAATACCGCTGTTTACAGCAGGAACACTCTAAAAGGAATGCGAATCATAACGGAATGAAACATTGGGAAATGGGGCTCAAAAAGGAGCTCCTTCAGAGTATATACGAGCTTGAATACGACCGGCCCACTCCGATCCAAACCCGAGCGATTCCCTTGGCCCTCGAGGGGAGGGACTTAATCTGTTCAGCCCAGACCGGGACGGGGAAGACCGCTGCCTTCGCCCTACCGATTCTCGATGATCTATCAAGGGGCAAGCCGTCCCAGCTCAGAGCCTTAATCGTGGTACCGACCCGGGAGTTGGCGATTCAGGTCGGTAAAAATTTCCAGGCTTTGGGCCGGTATCTCGATATCGTCACAGCCACAATTTATGGGGGCGTGCCGATTCAGGCGCAGGAAGTGCTGCTTCGACACGGCGCCGATATCATTGTCGCAACCCCAGGCCGTCTGAAAGATCATATCTGGCGCGGAAATATCGATTTTCGATATCTAAGGCACCTGGTTCTCGATGAGGCGGACCGGATGCTTGACATGGGCTTCATTCACGATATTCGAGAGATCGTCGAGCTCTTGCCGGTGGAACGCCAATCGATGCTCTTTTCAGCGACCCTCGATCAGGATATCCGCCGTCTTGCAAAGGATATCCTGAGAAATCCGGTTCGGATTGATGTTGCGCCCCCTTCGGTGACTCTCGATGAGGTCGACCAGTTTATTGTCCAGACCAGCCGGGCGCAGAAAAGATCGACTCTTGAGGACCTTCTCAGGGGCTGTTCGATGGAGAGAACGATTATTTTTGCGGGAACAAAGGTGGGCGCCTCGAGGCTAGCCGGCCGGTTAAGAGGTTTGGGCTATAGGGCTTCGGCCATCCATGGTGATAGGACCCAGGATGAACGGACCCGCACAATGGATGGTTTCAGAGCCGGCCGGATCGATATGCTGGTCGCCACGGATATCGCAGCCCGAGGAATCGATGTTGACGATGTCTCACATGTGGTGAATTATGACCTTCCATTCTCGGCCAAGGATTACATCCACCGGATCGGCCGTACCGCCAGGGCGGGGCGCCGAGGGATGGCCATTTCTCTGGTCACGCCCGAAGATCGCCGGGGGATTGAAGCCATAGAGCGGTTGATTTCAAAGAAGCTCTCCTGGCTGGGGGAGCCTGAACCGGCCGGATCCGGGGTTTCAGAGAGACCGGGCGGATCAGAAAGAAGACGCGACAAACGGCGCTTCAAGTGATATACTATGGCCGGATGACAGTTTGCACTGTGTTCCTTGCAGTGCGACCCACGCGGGGGTTCCGCGAGAACAAAGAGTCGAGAGTACGGCGGCCCCGCACTCCGACGAAAACCAAAAATGGAGTACGGACATGCCAATAACAGGTACAGTAAAGTGGTTTAACGATGCCAAGGGTTTTGGCTTCATAACTCGTGATGACGGCGAAAAGGATGTTTTCGTTCATCACTCAGCAATTCAGGCGGCAGATGGCGGCTTCAAATCTCTCGATGAGAACCAGAGGGTTGAGTTTGATGTCGTGCAGGGCCCCAAGGGTCCCGCGGCTGAAAACGTCGTGAAACTCGATAACTAACGGGTAGCCGAATAGAGCCTGGCTCAAGCGAGGCCCCTCTACTTAATTGTAGTGGGGCCTTGCTGCTATACCGCCGGATGATCCTGCTGCCCTCAAGTTTACTTTTTATATCGCAACTTGATGCTTCCCCAGGTCATTGCAGGTTATTGGAACGCCGCCACCCAAGCTGAAGAGCACTGTTGTGCCAACTATTGTATTGTTATTGAATAGAACTGTTGGGATGGTATAGTTAATCAACAATTGAAAATCTGTTTCGGGAATGTTGCCCGCCTTGTTCCAAACAAGATTACCAGTAAACTCGATGCTGAAATGCGGGTCTCCTACGGTCAAAGATTCATGAAGCCGAATTCGAGTCGCCCAGCGCCCTTCCTCATCTAGAAATAAATTATTTCTTATGGTTGCGGCGAAGTTGGTAACGGACAATCCCGAAAAACCAGCGCCTGATCCCACCCCAATAAAATGACAATCGATTATTGATATGAGACCGCCACCAGACCACAATGCCGATCCAGCTGCCCGAGATCCTGGGTGGATAACAAATTCGCATCCTTGAACAATACTCTCTTCATAATTATAAATGCTTGCTGAGCCACCGTTCCAATCAGCGTCGTTGTCTTCGAACTCGCAACCAATCATCTCGACTGTGGAAATATCCGTCAGGAAGACAGCGCCACCCCTGCCTGAAGAATCGTCCAATAAATAATTATCATGAAACCTGCAATCCAAAATTCTGGCCGAACCTCCGAGTCCCCTGCTCCACCAGGAAATAGCTCCACCGGCAATTTCCCCATATTCTTCCGGAGCGCCAGCCCCATTCCGAAGAGTGAAACCCTCTACCATGAGATCTTCAGCATCACCGCCTACCATGTAAATGATGCTCTTCTCCCGCCCATCAAATATCGCCGAGCCATCCAAGATGGTGTTTTCTTTCCCGTCAGTACTTATAAAAGCGAGAGATTTGGCTTCAAGGGGGATGTGTTCGTAGTAGGTTCCAGGGCCTACAAGAATAGTATCCCCTGAAGCAGCGATCTCGGCAACGGCACCGATCTGGTTTTCGGGCTGGGTTGGATTCCACTCCACCGTCCATGTGGCCGCTTCTGAATTGAAGGCGGCCCATAATCCCCATGTGACGAGGACAGCCGCGATTCCTGATCCGGCAGGTCGTTTTCGGTATATAGGTTTAAAGGAAATCAAGTATTCCTCTTTCCTCGCTATCCTGATTCTCCCGTATGATCAAAATTAACGAACAAAGACAAGACGCCGAATTCTATTTTGATCCGCTTGATGCCCAACCACCAATTCAGAATAACAGGCAACCCCTGGCAGAGTTTCAATCATGCGATCTGAAGAAAGGATACGCCAATCCCGAAGGGGGTGCGAGGGGTGATTCAGGAGTTAAGCGGTTGCCGATCGCAGATTATCATTGCTGGTCCAGGATGTTCACCGCGCCCGGTTTCCGGCGTTTTTATGTAAAAATCTGAAGAGGTCCCAGGTAGCTCTTCCGTTTGAATGGAAATCGGCTCAAAATTCAATTTGCAGGTACCGAGTCGGTTTGGTGGTTCATACGCAGAGAGGGGACCAAGGTGGAACACGGTGGGGGGTGGCAATGGAATTACAGCGATCCTATTTTCTGGGATCAGGCGGCCCATGAAGAGGAATGGCGGCGTGTAGCTGCATTGTGCCGAGAGTGCGGGCTCTGCCGGAAGCACTGCCCGGCCTTCGACGCGTTTTTCTCCAGTTCAGATCGGGATTCGAAAGCAACATCCGCCCCGGATTCAATATCCCTCGCGCAGAAAATGGCCGCTCTATGCACCCTCTGTGGGAAATGTACGAACGAATGCCCCTATAAACCACCTCAAGAGAGGATGATTGATTTTGCGCTTCTCATGCTTCGAACCAAATTGATTCTAGCCGCCAAAGCAGGAATCGCGGCACCCGATCGGTTTTTGGGAAATTCCGATCTCATTGGAGCGATCGGCGGACTCACCGCGCCTTTATCAAATGCGATGAATCGATGGAGAGTGGTCAGGCTCCTGCTTGAAAAGTCATTGCGGGTGCATAGAGACTGCCGGATTCCACGTTTTCACCGTCGAACCTTCGAGGGGTGGTTTCGAAAGAAAGAGCGGAGGATCAAACGGGCCACCTTGGGGCGGGGAGGGAAGGTCCTCTTGGCGCCGACCTGCTCCGTTAATTATTATTATCCGGAAATAGGCATCGCCGCCGTCCAGATTCTGCATCATCATGACATCCAGATCATCTGCCCGCCCGTCCGGTGCTGCGGCGGCGCCCATCTCGAAACGGGAAACAAAGAAGGTTTTGAGATGAATATGGAGGCGAATGTCACCGCGTTCCTGCCCTATGTAAAACGTGGTTATACAATTATAATGCCTCAACCTGCCTGTTGTTATACAACGATCGAACGAACTCCATGGGTTCTCGAGACCGCGGATGCCCGGCGTGTCGCCGAAGCGACCATTGGACTCTGTGAATTCTTGCTGGGGCTCCGGGAAAAGGGTCTCTTGCGCACCGATTTCCCCCGGCCGGGTGGGCGGTTTCTCTACCACACTCCCTTCGCTCCAGAACAACATGAGGGGGGCATCGCCGGATGGGAGCTGCTTGCGCTCATACCCGGGGCCGACCTTCGAATCCTGAACAGCACCGTCGGATCGGGTCGTACTTGGGGTCAGAGGACGGATCGTTATCCGGCGTCCCGGCGATTCATGAAGGAATTCATCTTGGAGCTGGAGAGAAGCCCTGCGGAAGTGTTAGTTTCAGAAGATCTGCAGGCCGGAATCTCGCTTGATCTTCCGGAGGGGCTTCGGCCGCGGCATCCGATCGAGGTCCTTCGGGATGCTTACGGCTTGTCCCCGAAGGGAGACATTCCGTTCGCGAAAGGAAAAGGTGCATGATGCTGCCGATCACCTTGGACGATATCCTGAGTTTGGATGAGTACGAACAGGAAAGAAATGAACACCGGAAGGAAATGATCCGGCTGAAAGTTAAAAGACGGATTTCGATTGAGGATGTCCTGACATTGGTCTTTGAGAATCGCAGCACCGTTCTTCACCAGATTCATGAAATGATCCGGGCGGAAAGGTTAATTGAATCGGACGCGATCGCACGGGAATTGGAAGTGTATAACGAATTTGTCCCCAAGGAGAATCAACTATCGGGGACTCTTCTTTTTGAACTTCGCGATCTCAACAAGATGACGGAGGATCTGGAACGCTTTCGAGGATTCGGCCAGGGTGTACACTTGTGGTTTGAAATTCCAGGGACTGACAGGATTCCGGCGGTGTTTGATTCAAGCCGGGATGAGGATGGGAAAATCCCCAGCGTTTATCATCTGTCATTTACTTTCACAAAAGAGCAGGCCGAGATCTTCTGTAAGTCCAGGCAGGAAGTGGTTCTGGTTTTGGAACATCCGGCTCTCAAGATGAGAACGGTTCTCAGTGAGGAACTCCGCGGCGAATTGATCGACGACCTATCCTGAGTTCAGGATCGCGCCTGATAAAACCCATCACCGGTTATGGGGATGGAGGATCGTGTAGGACGGCGGAAAGGAGTGGCCGGATGGAGAAGCAGGATCTTATTGTCATCGGCGGGGGCCCCGGCGGGTATGTCGCGGCGATTCAAGCCGCCAAACTCGGTTTGAAGACCGCCGTGGTTGAGGAAGATCAATTCGGGGGCGTCTGTGTCAATTGGGGCTGCATCCCCACCAAGGCGCTCTTGCGCAATGCCGAGATCTATCAACTCATTTTGCGGGGAAAGGAATGGGGATTTCGGATTCCGGAATGCGATGTCGATTGGCCGGCCGTCATCAAGAGATCCCGGAGGATTGCCCGCCGGATGGCGACCGGCGTGGAATTTTTACTAAAGCAGAACAATGTCTCCATGATTCAGGGACGGGGGCGCTTGGCCGGGACCCGGGAGATAGAAGTGACAAAGCCTGACGGATCGACGGAGTCGATCGCGGCCGACGGCATTATATTGGCGACCGGAGCGCATGCGCGAAAACTGCCGGGTGTCGATTTTGATGGGGAACGCATCATCACCAGCAAAGAGGCGCTGGCCCTCGAGGAAGTGCCCAAACGCCTGCTGATCGTCGGCGCCGGCGCCATCGGCGTCGAGTTTGCACAGATCTACGGCGATTTCGGGAGTGAGATTACCATTGTCGAGATGCTGCCTGAGCTGTTGCCGGTTGAGGATGAGGAAATCTCACTGGAATTACGGCGCCTCTTTAAGAAACGGGGATGGAAAATCCACACCGGCACACAGGTGACCTCCCTGGTCCGCCGGGAGGATGAAGTGGTCTACCGGATGGAGAAGGAAGGAGTGGCGGGCGAGTTCACGGCTGATATGGCGCTGGTCGCTATTGGTGTTGAGGGAAATGTAAAAGATCTGGGTCTCGAAGCGGTGGGGATCCACACTGCGAAGGGGTTTATCAAAACGGGATCCTTCATGGAGACAGGCGTCCCGGGGATCTATGCTATCGGAGATGTCGCCGGGCCGCCTTGGCTGGCCCATGTCGCCTCGCATGAAGGGATCACGGCCGTCTTGCATTTCGCCGGGAAAGATCCGGAACCGGCGGATTCGAAATTCGTCCCGGCCTGTACCTATTGCCATCCGCCCGTCGCCAGCGTCGGGCTGACCGAGCGGCAAGCCGCGGAGCAGGGGATCAAGACACGGATCGGGCGTTTTCCCTTCCGGGCGAATGGACGATCCATCGCTCAAGGTGAGTCGGAGGGATTTATTAAACTGATCTTCAGCGAGGCGGATGAGAAGCTGATCGGCGCGCATATATTGGGACCCGAAGCGCCGGAATTGCTGGCTGAACTTGGACTGGCGGCGACAGCGGGGACCACGCGCCATGAGCTACTGGGAACGATTCACGCGCCCCCGACACTTTCCGAAGTAATTCATGAAGCGGCGGGAGAGGCCTTTGGTGAAGCGATCCATATTTAGAACCGCATATTTAAAAAAGTACAGAAGGACGCGGACTTGTGGCTGACAATAGACGTTGGCAGGAGAACGATCCATATAGCGCGGGCGTTCGCGTTCCCGGTGCGCCGGTGCGCGTGGCGTTGATCCATGGGCTGTCTCCCTACCGGCCTCTTTGGGCGCTGCAAAAATCCCTCTGTGCCCAGCGGGAGAGGGGGGAATGCGAAGACACTCTTCTGCTCCTCGAACATGAACCGACGATCACCCTGGGTCGTTCAGCGCGGGAAGAGAACGTGAAAGAGGACCGCACCTTCCTGCGAAACGAGGGATTTGAGATCGTTAAAGTCGACCGCGGCGGGGATGTGACCTACCATGGCCCGGGGCAGCTGACCGGATATTTTATATTCGATCTCAAGGAACTCCGCACCAATCTTCATCAGTTTATTGCGACCCTGGAGGAAGTCATGATCCGCACGGCGGCCTGCTATGGGATTCGAGGGGGTCGTGTGGAGGGGTTGACCGGTGTTTGGGTCGGCGATCGTAAGATAGGGGCCATTGGAGTCCATATCAGACGATGGATTTCGACGCATGGCATTGCCTTTAATGTTAAGACGGATCTTGAAGCCTTCTCACATATCGTCCCCTGCGGTCTCAGCGACCGGGGTGTCACATCCGTGGCCGATGCTTTTGAATCACCACCGGAACTCGATGAAGTCGCCGGCCGCATGATACCCATCGTGGGTGATCTCTTTCGCAGAGAACCCCACACGATAGAGTTCGCTTCCTCGATCGAGGCGTGCCTGGACCTATAAGGGTGGATGGAAGGAGAAAGGAGAGTTGATGGAGCGGAAACCGGGCGGGGAGAGCGCCAAGCCGCAACGCCGTCCCCCGTGGCTGAAGATTCGCCTTCCTGAAACGGGTGGATTTGCGAACACACGAAAAATCGTATCCAGCCGCCGACTGCACACGGTCTGCGAAGAAGCCCGGTGTCCCAACATCGGTGAATGTTGGAGCGCGGGAACGGCGACCTTTATCATTTTGGGTGACACCTGCACACGCGCTTGCCGGTTTTGCGCCGTCAAGACAGGCCGGCCCGGCCTTCCCGATCCCGGGGAACCGGCCCGTGTTGCGGAGGCCGTTCGCGAAATGGGAATTCACCATGCCGTGATCACGAGTGTGACGCGGGATGATTGCGACGACGGCGGCGCAGGTCCCTTCGCCCTGACCGTACAGGCGATTCGAAAAATCAATAAGGAGTGCACCGTCGAGCTTCTCATCCCCGATTTCAAGGGAAACCCGGCGCTGCAGCAGATTGTCTTCGATGCAAAACCTGATGTGCTCGCGCACAATGTTGAAACGGTGCCCGCCCTATATCACACCGTTCGTCCGCAGGCCGACTATCAGCGGTCGTTAACACTCCTCGAGAGGGCCGCGGCGGCGGGACTCGCCGCAAAGTCGGGCCTCATGCTGGGTCTTGGGGAGACGAAGGATCAGGTCGATGAGGTCCTGCGGGATCTGCGGGCCCATCGCTGCACGCTACTGACGCTGGGACAATACCTCCAGCCGACGAAGAGCCATCTTCCAGTAGAGCAATTCATCACGCCCGATGAATTTAAAGAATGGGATCAACGCGCCAAGGAGCTTGGGTTCCGGCATTGCGAGTCCGGCCCTCTCGTTCGTTCTTCCTATCACGCGGAACGGGCGATCAACCCATCCGGCTAAAGACACGCCCGCCTGAAGAAGCCCCACTTACTCAAAAAATACAATTCGACTTGACGTCCGAACGCCTGTTCGGTAAGTTGGTTTCGATGAGGTCAAATCTGTCCCCAGCCAGAGGAGGCGGTTATGAAAGGGTTGAGCCCGCGGCAACAGGATGTTCTCGAGATGATCCAGAGCACCGTTAGTACAGAGGGGCGTTTTCCATCGGTGCGGGAAATTGGGGCGTCGCTCGGAATTTCATCGCCGGCCACCGTGAGCCAACACATCCGCGCTCTGCTGAAGAAAAAATTTCTGGAGCAGCGGGGGCGGCATTATGTCGTTCCCGATCATCTCCGCGACCATCGGGGCATCCCCGTTGTCGGGCGGGTCGCCGCCGGCGCTCCGATCACTTCCACGGAGCATGTCGAGGATTGGTTGAAGCTTGAATCGATGGCGAGCAAAGCGAGCGGTGAGACCTTCGCCGTCAAGGTGATGGGAGATAGTATGATTGATGACGGGATCCTTGAAGGGGATTTCGTCCTCGTTGATCCGGGGAGTGAAGCGGTCAACGGGGCCGTCGTCGTCGCTTATCTCGGTTCCGATCAAGAGGTGACCGTAAAGAGGTTCTATCGCCGCCCTGGCGGAGTGGAACTGCGGCCTGCCAATCCCGCCTACACCCCGCTGCAAATCAACGGGGGAGATGAACACTTTCGCCTGGCCGGACGGGTTGTCGGTCTGCTCCGGCGCCTTTAATCGCCTCGCACCCATTCTGCGGCAGCGCCGATATTTCTGCTGGGAGGAATCTAGAAACTCCCTTAAGGGATTCTCCTAACCTCTTGTCATTCTGCAGATGAGAGCCCTCTTTTTTAAATCCAACCAAATGATATTAAAGATTGTGCAGCGAACGATCGTACGGTATTCTTGTTTTAGGGTTCAACAAGGCAAAGTTGAGGATCTCCAGCCGGGAGAGATGGAGCATGCATTGGGAACAGGTGAACGAAGCCGTCAAGGTTCGCGCTGATTTTCAGGGCGGCGCCATCAGCCCCTTATTGATTAAACGGGGGGAGAAGACGGTTCGGGTTCGTGGGGTCAACACCCGCTGGATCGACACGCAGGGCCGTCACCGGCTCTGCTATTTCTCCGTCACCACCGACTCTGGAGATATCTATCAGCTCCGTTTTCACGGGGGAGAAATGACATGGCTGTTGGAGTACGTGATGTTCGAGGGGTAGCAGGGGCGCCGGTCTGGCGTGATCATCCGGCCTATCTGCATCTCGATATCGACGCCTTCTTCGCTTCGGTGGAGCAGGTGCGCAATCCCCGTCTGCGATCGCTGCCCGTCATCGTCGGCACGGGTGTCATCGCCAGTTGCTCCTATGAAGCGCGCCGTTATGGTCTGGCCGCCGGCATGCCTCTCTCGCAGGCGCAACGCCTCTGCCCCGAGGCGGTGGTCTTACCCGGCCACGCGCAGGTTTATCGCTGCTTTGCCGAGGAGCTCTTTGCCTTGACCGTCCAGCTTGGCCCCGCCGTAGAGACCTATCTTGATGAAGCCTATATCGACATCACCGGCACCGGCTCTCTTCACGGCGATTTTCTGAAGGCTGGACAGTGGCTGCGCTTGGAAGCCCGCCGCCGGACCGGGTTGAATGTCTCCGTCGGGATCGGTTCCAGCCGAATGACGGCCAAGATGGTGACCCGGCGTGTGAAGCCGGACGGGATCGGTTTTCTCCCCCCCGGCGCTGTTTCTGATTTTATGGCGGCCTTGCCGGTCACGGAGATCCCCGGTGTCGGTCATGCGACCGGCCGGATCCTCAAACGACTCGGCGTGCAGACGGTTGAGGATTTGCGCCGCCTTCCTGAACCGGCCTTGCGCGACTTGTTGGGGCCGGCGGCGAGGGTATTGCATCAACGCGCCTGGGGTCTCGATACGCGTCCCGTCAACCGCCGCGAGATTCCGGGAAGTATCCGCCGGGAGAGTTCCCTGGAAGAACCCACAATTGAAGAGGAGAAAATCGTGGGGATGCTTCACTATCTTTGTGAAAGGGCTCTTCTGGAGGTGCGCCGCCAAAGCCTCGCCGCCCGTCACTGCATGGTTTTTGTTAACTATGTCGACGGCCCCGGCGAGAAACGCCGCGTCCGTCTCGAGAGCCCCGTCTCATCGCAGGGGGTGGTCTTTCATGCCGCCCGAAAACTTTTGATGCCCCTGCTCAAACGGCGCGCCGCGGTGATGCATCTGGGATTGCAGCTCTCCGGTTTTGGGTCATGTCCCGGGGAGCAACAGAGTCTTCTGCCCTTGGAGGATGGGGATGATCCCGTTGAATCGATCGATCTGGATCGTTCCATCGATCGGGTTCGTGAACGATTCGGCTTCTCATCCTTGGTTCGGGGGCCTTCCCTGGAATTGATGGGACATCTGCCGCGCGACGCCCATGGTTATGTGCTTAGAACGCCCTGTTTGACCCGCTGAGTATGAAATCCCCCGGCCCGCCATGGGTGCCTCTCCTGGTTCATTCCCACGGTTCCCTCATGTGGGGAACGCAATCACCCGAGCAGCTGATAAACCGGGCGGCACTGGAAAGGATCCCCGGATTGGCGTTGACGGATCGGGACAATCTCTATCTCGCCGTTCCGGCCTTGAAGGCGGCGGCGGAGAGAAATGTTAAACTTCTGCTGGGAGCGGAGATCACAAGGCGGGAGGAAACGTCATCGGAGAGAAAGAGCGTGGTTGTCTATGCGCTCAATCTCGACGGATACGGGCGGTTGTGCCGCTTGATCACAGAGCGGCAAACAGGACCCGACTTTCAGATAATCCCATCGCTTCTGCGAGCCGGCCTTTCAGAAGTGGGCGCGGGTTTGTTTGTGGCGACCGAGGACGCCTCACTCCTCGAACGGCTGGCGGTTGAGTGCCCGGAGGATCGCTTGGGGGCGTTACTGGTCCGGAGCCCCGGCCGTTCGAGATGTCAGGAGTCCGCGTTGCGGGAAGCCGCCAAGCGCGGCGATCTTCCCCTTCTCGGGAGCGTGCAGATTACGGTGGCGGAACCGAGAGATCTTCACCTGCACAGACTGCTATGCGCCATACGCAAAAAGGAGATGGTCTCAAATATCACGGCGGATGATCAAGCCGGAGCCGGAACCGTCTGGCCCTCGCCGGAGGAGATGACCGAACTTTGGCAGGATGATCCGGGCGCCCTAGCCGGCAGCCGTGACCTGTTGGAGCGAAGCGAACTCACGATCCGCGATTTGACCTCCCGCGGGCCGATCTTTCCCACCCCACCGGGATCAAGCCGGGAGAAATCGTATGATCAACTCTATAGGATCTGCCAGGTGGGGCTGAACCGGCGTTACCCGCAGATAACGCCGCGGGTGGTCCGGCGTCTTCATAGAGAATTGGAGATTATCCGCGAGCTCGGCTTCATCGATTATTTCCTGGTTGTGGGGCGGATTGTGGCCGAGGCGCAACGGCGGGGGATACCAAATGTCGGCAGAGGGAGCGGGGCCGGTTCTATCGTCTCCTATGTCCTTGGGATAACCAATGTCGATCCTATACGTTATCGGCTTTACTTCGAGCGTTTTCTTCACAAACTGCGCCGTGATCTTCCCGATCTCGATATCGATTTCTGCTGGCGGCGGCGCGATGAAGTGATCCGTTGGGTCTATGAGACCTATGGGGCCGAGAGGGTCGCCATGATCTCGACCCACAACACCTTTCATCCTCGCAGCGCCTTTCGCGAGGCTGCCAAGGCCCTGGGCGTTCCCCACGGTGTTGTCAATCGCTTGTGCCGTTCCATTCCAAGGTGTTTCTTTTCCTCTGACGACGAGCCATCCGCCGCGCCGCCGCCTGCGCCGCAGAGCGCCGCGCCCCCCCGTTCGCTCATTGAAATGGTGCGGGCCGGTCCCCTGGGGCATCGAGTGCCCCTTGACGATCCCCCTTTCCCCGAAATATTTGCTCTCGCGGAACGGCTCCTCGGGATGCCGCGCCATCTCGGCCTCCACCCGGGCGGCATCGTGATCTCCGATCATGTCCCATTGGCCCACTATGTTCCCCTGCAACCGGCGGCCAAGGGGATCATCGTCACGCAATTCGAGATGCGCGCCATCGAGGAAGTCGGATTGGTGAAGATCGATCTTCTGGGAAATAGGGCCCTATCGACCATCGCGGAGACAGAAGAGATCCTCCTCGGCGGGGGTCAAAAATTGAATTGGGATGCGATACCGCACGACGATCCCAACACAGGACGGATCCTCTCAATGGGACAATCGCTCGGATGTTTTCAGCTCGAGTCTCCGGGGATGCGGCAACTTCTCGTCATGACAAACGCCAAGAATCTCGAAGGGGCCCTGCATGCCCTGGCCCTCATCCGGCCCGGTCCATCGGGATCCGGTATGAAAGAGGCCTTTATCCGCCGGGTGCGCGGGGAAGAACCAGTGTCGGTGCGGCATCCCCGGTTGGAATCTCTGCTCCTGTCGACACACGGCGTCATGCTCTATGAAGAGGATGTCATGTCGGTGGCCGCCTGCATCGGAGGTTTCTCACTGGCTTTGGGCGATCTTCTGCGCCGGGCGATCGCCGTCGCAAGGGCCGGGGAGAAGGGTGACGAGCCGGCGGGAGAGGACCCATGGACCGGCCGGACCCTTAAGGGTCTCGAAGACGGATTTCTGCAGCGCGCCGTGAATCAGGGCATCCCGGTTCAGATCGCCCGGGAGGTCTGGAAGGATCTGACACGCTTTGCGGCCTACGCCTTTTGTAGGGCGCATGCTGCGGGATACGCCGTCTTGGCCTATCGCAGCGCCTATTTAAAAGCCCACTTCCCCGGACCTTTTACAGCGGCTCTCTTTAACAATCACCAGGGGATGTATCCCCTTCGATCCCATGTCGAGGAGGCGCGGCGTTGTGGCCTCCTCATCCGGCCTCCCTGTATCCATCGCAGTGAAGAAGGGTGGAAATGGGAAACCGACGCCCTCCGCTGCGGATTGAATCGAATTCATAGGCTGACAGAGACGATGCGGGGAAGAATTCTGGAGGAACGGCGGAAGGAACCTTTTCGCTCGCTGGGGGATCTTTGGAGCCGGGTTCCGGCGACATTTCCCGAGATAGAGGCCCTTGTCCGCATTGGGGCGTTGGAAACGGTGCCCCCGGGCGACAGGCGATCGCATCTTTGGGAGCTTTATCGTCTTGCCCGGCGAACCCGCTCTTCTCACGCCGCCGCGGCCACGGCGGCTCCCACACTTTCCCTGCCCCCCCCCAAATCAGTGGCCGTCATGACAGAGATGGCGCCCCCCTCGCTGTGGGAAAGGTTATGCGACGAGATGGAGATTCTCGATATGGCGCTATCGGGCCATCCCATAGAAGTCCTTCGCCGGATGGGTGCTTTGGCGGACGCTTTGGCAAAGGCTTTGAGCGCCGCCCGGGGGAATGGAAGGGGGGCTTTCCGAGGCGGCCGGCCGGGGCGGCTGGATGACAGCCGCGATATCCCCAAGGGGGGGCGTTGCACGATGGCCGGGTGGATCGCCGCCATGCGGCGGGTTCAAACATCGCACGGCGACCCGATGCTCTTTGTCACGCTTGATGACGAATTCGGGCTTGTTGAATCTGTTGTTTGGCCCGGGCTCTACCACGAGGCGGTGCGGGCCTTGGGCGCCGGACGTCTCTGGCTGGTCTCCGGTATTGTTAAGGAACGTTACGGTGCTTACACATTAGAGATGGATGCGATTCACCCCATGCATGAGCTTTCAAAGGCGCTCCACAGAACGGACCCAATGAAAGCAAACTAAACGAAATCAACCAAACGAACCAAACCAAACCAATTTAGACAACAACAATTTCGCCCGCGCGACCCTCTTCCATCCGGCCGATCTGTGAAGCCTCGATACCTTCTTGCAGCAGGATCTTCAGAAGGGAGGGGGCGGAGGATTCAGAAACAGAAAAGAGAAGGCCACCCGATGTTTGGGGGTCGAAAAAGGCCAGCATGGGCCAATCATCCTTGTCCATCTCGGATTGTAGGAAGGATTTTAGATAAAGCTGGTTCGCCCGCAGTCCACCGGCGATTTGCCGGTCTTCAGCCATCTCCCGCGTGCCGGGAAGGATACGGACCGAAGAGGCCTCGACCACGGCGCGAAGGCCGCTTTGCTGGGCCATTTCATGAAGATGGCCGAGCAGTCCGAATCCGGTGATATCGGTCGCCGCGTGGGGATCGAAGGGGAGCGCGACCGTCAGCCCTTCCCTGTTCAACCGGCGCATGGAGCGGGTCATCAGGGCCAGCGATTCTTCCCCGAGTTTGCCGTTGCGCAGCCCCGTCGCGAGCAGGCCTGTACCGATCGGCTTTGTCAGAATAAGCCGGTCACCGGCTCTTGCTCCCGCCTTTGTTAAAATACGCTGTGGATGGATCCGGCCCGTGACGGCGAGGCCGAAGAAAGGTTCCGGATTGCGCACCGTATGGCCGCCGAGAAGGGCGACGCCGGCTTCATCGAGAACGTCCTGCGACCCCGACAGGATTTCGGCCAGGATATCGAGAGACAATAGATCCGTCGGAAAACCGACAATGTTCAAGGCGGTCAAGGGCTCGCCGCCCATGGCGTAGATGTCGCTCAATGAGTTGGCGGCGGCGATGGCGCCGTAGTCACGGGGGTCATCCACAACCGGGGTGAAATAATCGACCGTTTGTACAAGAGCCAGATCATCGCTGATTTTGTAGACACCCGCATCGTCGGCGGCGTTCATTCCTATTAAGACCGACGGATGGGACCGGGCCGCCCTCTGTGTCTTTGCCAGCACGATCTCCAGAGCCTCCGGAGAAAGCTTGGCCGCTCAGCCGGCGCAGCTGGACATCTCGGTCAACCGCCGGATTTCCTCTCGACTCATCCTTTGTAACTCCTAACGTACATATCCAAATGTAAATGCCAAAGACTCAAGCCAGATTGGCCGTCTTTTAATAGACAGCCAATCTGGTTTTAAAATGGCGATTCTTCGGCGGGACTCAGCGTCCCAGTTTGAGCAATCGGACCGCCGGTTGATCACCGCACCCGCGGACCCTTGCCCAGTAAACGCCTTGGGCGACCTTCCTGCCGCTCTGATCCCGGCCATCCCACATCACATTGAGCGGTGTGGGACCCGCGGACCATGCTTTGCGCCAGACGCGGCGCCCCTGAACATCATAAATCTCCACGGTCCGGCGGGATGATGCCGGCGGCAGGGTCATCGAGACCGATTTGGTAAAGGGACTCGGCGTCGCTTGGAAAGAGAGGCGGACCTGATAGGAGGCTATGAAGGGGCCCGCTTGCGGATCGACCCCCTGCGGCGTATCCATGAGGATCCAATAGGCATACGTTTCGCCGGGGAGGAGATCGGTATCCATCCATCCCATGATGCGGGCATCGGGATCGAGCCAGCTCACATCCCCATAGAGCGTATAAGCGCCCGACCGGGGATCATCCGGATTGACGAGAGGTCCGCGTCTCGCAATGAGGAAGGAAGAGGGCGAAAGGTCGGCGGGCGCCTCCCATTGCAGGCGAAGGCCGCCGGGGTGCGCCTCGATCCCCGCTGAGGCGATGAGGACAGGGGTCGTCCCCGTTGTATCGGGGATGCTGTCGCCTTGAAATGTCCAATCGGCCCGGCGGACATAGACATCCCATCCCAGGTCCCGTCGCGTGTCGGCAAAGACAAACCGGATCGAATCGGCGTGCGCATCCACGGCGGGAGAGTACCGGAAGGCGCCCTCCCGCAGGGGCGTTACAAGGAAGGGTTCGCTCAGCGGCCGGCCGTCGGCTTCATAGGTGCGGCCCATGATCTTGGCCTGACCTTCGTAGTTGTCCCACCAGGTGACGATAAAGCGGCCGTCCTCATTCATGCTGACGCGCGGCCAGTGGGAGATGTCGGCCTGCGGGTTTTCGCTGACGATGAGCAGGGTGTCTTCGGGCGGGCGGGGGAGGGATTGGCCCGGCTTCCAACTCTCCTTCATGAAAGAGGGGGGTGTGTATAAGCGGGCGTGCACGCCGATCGTGCCATAGGAGTTGTCATCCCAAACAATGACATAGCTGCCGGGACCGACGGCGACATCCGGGTGAGCTTGTACAAAATTCTCTCCCTCATCTTCACCGCCGACAAGTTTGTTGGCCAGTGGGAGGTTATCCGCCGTCATGAAATACTCTTGAGCATAGATGTCGAGGCCGCCGTTGCGGCCATCCGTCCAAGCAACGACGATTTGGCCATAATCGGAAATGTCGGCGGCGGAGTAATACTGGCTGGCGGTGCGGGCGTTCAAATCCACAAGATTGATGATGCCGCCGTAGGTCTCGAGACCTTCGGGGCTGTAACGCTGCATGAAGATATCCCCGCCTGAGCTGGTTGAGTTATCCTCCCATACCACGGCCATCAAACCGGAGGATTCGTCGACAAGGGCGGTAGGCGTCGATTGCGGGCTGCTTGAAATCAGGGGAACGGCGAAGTTATTTCCGACGACTTCCCCGGCCGGGTCGAAGACCTGCGCCATGACCCGGCCGCGCCCCGTCTCGGTATTGATGAGCCAGGTAGCGAGGTAGTTCTTGGTCGGGGTTGCGGCAACACGCGGTGTGGCCACAATGACGCTCGTGATATCCAGCGGATCCCCAAAGCGGCCCAAAGGTTCCGCGCTGATAAGGAAGGAGGGGCCGGAGGGACTTCCATTGGGATGGAGAAAACGTCCGAAGAGGTTCGGATTACCGGTTTGCTGATCGACCCAAACGGCCATCCCCGAACCGTCATCTCTGAGGGCGACATCCGGGAAGAGCTGCGTCGCCCCCGGTTCGACATGCATGAGCCGGGTGGGGTATTCGGCGAGGTCGCCGGAGCTGTCCACCATCTTCATATAGGCGAGTCCGGCTCCGGAACGCTCATCAACCCATACACTGGCATACCGTCCATCAGCGGCCGCGGTCGATGCCACACTCAATCCGACGACATTGCCGGGATTATCGACGGTGATGATATCGCTGGCGGGCGCTCCGCCGGCTTCAAAAATCCGAACCATCGGCAGCCAGTCGCTCTCTTGGAAGCCAAGCCAATTCACCATGAACGAGCCGTCGGGCTGGATCGATAGATTGTTATAAAGCTCTTCGGCGCCCGCCGGAATCTCCTGCACGGCCGTCTTGCCGCCGAGCGGCGCGCCGACTATGGAATAATAGTTAAAGTAGAGCTCGCTCGCGCCGCCCGTCGTATCCTTCCAAAGGATCAGAAGGGATGAATCGGGCATCACCTCGACCGTCGGTTCGGACTGCTCACCCGTATCAGCCGCCAGGCGGACGCTGAAACCGATCGCTTCGAGTTGATCGGTGAATCTCCGAAACCAGATCTCATCATCGGCGCCGTTGGATCTTTCCTCCCAAGTCAAAATCCAACCGCCACCCGGGCAGGCGGCGATAGAGGGATTTCTCGCCGATTCCTCATCAACGAGGATTACATCATTGTCTCCGAGGGGCACGCCATCCGGGCTGACACGGCGTCCGAATAGAGAGTGGGCTTGGTAGCGGAAATCCCTGTAGACGAGCAAGGCTGTGCCGTCTTCCTGAACGGCGATGTCCAGATCGGTGGGGGAGCCGCCGCGCTCATTGGTGAGGATCGGAATGTTCTCACCCACAAGGGATGCGTCCTTCAAGATCCTCTGAGTGTAGACATTGGTATATTGCCGGACATCAATCCAAGCAACCCATCCTGAGGAATAGTCGGGAGAGAAGGCCATGACAGGGTTGAACTGATTGGCGAGCCGGTCATCATCGTTCAGCAGCTTAAGCTCGCTGATCGGTTCGCCCTCCTCCGTCATTTGGACAGCGAAAATATCCCTCTGCCCCCGGCGGGAATCGATCCAAACATAGAGGTACGAACTATCCGGCAGGCCGGCAATGACAGGTGACCTGGCCTCGCCTGTTCCAAAGACCTCATCATTGAGCTGGTACTCGTCGGTTTCCGGCAGGGCGTAGCCGACGCTCCATACCAGCAGGATAAGGAAAGAGCAAAGGATGCAGAGTCTCGGGAATCGCACGGCGGGACTCCTTTCTTTGGGGTGTGAGTCGAACCCCTTCTGAACCCCCGGCGGATGGGTGAAGGGCCCCATCACCTTTAGGTTAGGTCGCGTTCAGCACATTCGCAAGACTGAAAGCCGGATTATTTCCGCGTCAGCCGGCTGAAGAAGAGCACGGCTAAGAACGACAGGACAAAAGCGGGGACCAGGGAATAAAGTTGCGACGAAAGGAGACTGTTGTCCCAGAGGATGACACTCACGAATCCGACCACCATCCCGGCCAAAACGCCGTTTCTCGTGGTCCCTTTCCACCAGAGAGAGAGCAGGAGGGCCGGACCGAAAGCCGCGCCCAATCCGCCCCAGGCGAAGAGCACCTTGTCAAAGATCGATCGCGGCAATTGGGAAAGGGCGATGGCGACAATCCCAACAATCAGCGTGATGAATCGTGAAACTTGGACCAAATGCTTCTGACTGGCTTTGGGTCGGATGGACTGATGATAGATATCTTCAGCCACCGCCGATGTGGTGACGAGGAGCTGGGAATCGGCCGTGGACATCATCGCCGCCAGGGCGCCGCAGATGAGGATACCCGCCAGCCATGCCGGGAAGACATCCATGGCCAGCGCCGGCATCATCTTTTCCGGATCATCGAAGGCCCCGCCGCCGTAGTACGCCAGGGCGACCAATCCCATCATCACGGCTCCGCCATAGGCGAGGATAGCCCAGGTCAACGCAATCGTCCGGGCTTTAGGAACGCTCTTGTGGCTCCGGAGGCTCATGTAGCGCACCAAGAGATGCGGTTGCCCCAGATATCCCATGCCGACGCCGAAACCTCCGAGGATCCCGCTCAGGAGGCGCCAACCACTACGGCCGCCGGAGAGGGTCAGGAATTGCGGTTCCATCGCCGTAATCTTCGCGGCGCATCCGTCCCATCCGCCCAATCCTATAAAGGTCGCGAGGGGCAGGGCGACCAAAGTGAATAACATGATCCAGCCCTGTATAAAATCAGTCCAGGCGACAGCGAAAAATCCGCCCATCAATGTATAAAAGACGATGATCGCCGCACCGACAAAAACACCACTGAGGTGGCTCCACCCGAATGTCTGCTGGAGTGACTTCCCGGCGGCGTCGAATTGCGCGCCGATATAAAACGCAAAACAGAAGGAGATGATCCCGGTGGCGACAAGCCGGATCATGGGATCGTTCGTTCCAAATTTAAGTTCAAAGAAGCGGGGGAGAGTCAGAGCGCCCAATCTTTCACTTTCCCGGCGGAGACGGGAGGCGATAAGGAGCCAGGAAGCGGCGATCCCGCACACGCCGCCCACCGCGGTCCAAAAGGCGGGCTCCAATTTCCGGCCGGAGGGATCGCCGAGACCGCTGGCGTAGGCCAGGCCCGTGAGACCGAGAAGCATCCAGCCGCTTTCGCCCGAGGCCCGTTCTGAAAAGGCGACAACCCAGGGACCCAGGCGCCGGCCGGCGAGGAGGAAATCGGGCAATGTCTTTGTTTTGCGGGCGGAAAGGATGCCGACAACGAAAATGAGGAGCAGATAAACGACAAATCCAATGGCAACCGGTGTCATGGTTGTAAGTTTCCCTCCATCTCATCTTGGAAAAGACGGTTCAAATCTGCAGGAACCGTAACGAGAGGAGAGGGGTGGGTCAAGGTTGGGATTGCGGCGTGGGATGATGATGCCTCAGCGGAAAAAGAATGGGGACGAAGCGTGTCGTCCCCATCAAGAAAGCTTTTGTTAAAGCTATTGGATCGTATGGAAGCAGCGCCCCGATCTAATCCGAACCTCCACCATGAGGGTCCCTATCGTCATCTTCAGAATGACCCGGGCCACCGGATGGGGGAGAACTGCCCGGCCGGCTCCCGGCAGGGTCATGTTCCGTGGCGTCAACGGGACCTCCGTCCCAAATAAAGGCCAAGGGGGCCGTTCGCGAGCTTTCGAGTCCGGCGGCATTGATGGCCGTGATCCGGAAGGAATAGTCCGCTTGCTCCACCGGGTTGGGAAAAAGATAGGTTGTCCGCGAGATGGGTGCTGAGGTCAATTTGTCGTAGTAGAGGTTGCCGTTGGTTGAGACGTAGACCAAATAACCCACGACATCCAGATCGGGACTCGGATTCCAACTCAGTTTCACTCCGGACGCCGTCGCCTTAGCGATCGTCAGTCCATAAGGAGCTACCGGCGGGGCGGGATCTTCAGGAACGGTGGGAGATGATGCCTCATCATTCCCGCAGCCGACCATGACGAGCAGAATCGCCGCTAGAACCAGGAGAGAAACAGAGAATTTGCCAAGTCGTGAGACCAACATCTTTCGTCCTCCTCATCAAAGAATAAACCCGAATTCGCTACGCCTGCCCGCGCTCCAAACAAAAGGAAACTTGCCTGGCAGCCCCAAATATCGGGAATGGGGGGGCTGATCTTGAGTCGAATGATCGGATGTTCGCCGTCGAGGTGGAGAAAACCGGTGGGATCTCCTTTCGTAGCTGTTTGAGACACAGTAGAATAGCCTGATAACTCGGTACTCGAAGAGGAGAAACCGCTTGTGAGACTCCGAACCCTGGCCGGGGAGGGGTTTTCCCAGAATCTGATCAAGGGTTCACGGTTCTGCGGAATGGCCGCCCCGATCACCGATCCGTCCGATCTGGAAGCGATGATTGCGAGGGCCCGGGCCGACTGGCCACAGGCCAATCATCACACCTATGCTTATCGTCTCCGGGATGCCTCGGGCCAGATCCTCTATCGATCATCGGATGACGGGGAGCCGGGGGGGACCGCCGGGCGGCCGATCTATACGATTCTCGACTCACAAGAGCTGACCGGCGCCGGAATCGTGGTCAGCCGGATTTTTGGCGGCGTCAAATTGGGCACGGGGGGGCTTGTGAGGGCTTACGGCGGCACCGCTCGTGATGCGGTTCAGAACGCCGGAATCATAGAGCGCCCGATCTTTCTTCCCTTTCGCATCCGGTGCTCGACCGAGCAGCTGGGCTTGATCGAGGCCGGTCTTCATAGAAAAGGCTGGAATGTGCAAGCCCGGGCGGTTGAAGGAGCGTCGGCCTTTTTAACAATATCCCTGCCGGATGAAGAGAAGGAACCGCTCCAGGCCTGGTTGTCCGAGGTGACCTCCGGCCGGGGCGTGCTTGAGATGTTGCCGGATTGAGGCTCTCTCCCGCGTTCTAGAAGCTCTCGGAAGGTGACGGGCGGATCCCGAAATGTCCGTCGCGAAAATCTTCCAGGATCTGTTGATGATCGAAGGCGAGCGAAGCGGGCAAATCGTCCAGAGAAAAGATCTCGGCCTTCTCCGCATCATCGGCGCCCTGGGGGCGTCCCTGCGCCCGGGCGGCGAAAATCGTCGAGATGACATGTCGGCGGGGATCTCTTGCGGGATCAGAATAGGTGTGGATCTGCCGGAGATGGGTGATCTTCAAACCGGTTTCTTCCAGCGCCTCCCGGGCGCAAGCCTCTTCGAGCGATTCGCCGACATCGACAAATCCGCCCGGCAAAGCCCACCCAAGCGGCTCAAAGCGCCGGTATACCAGAACAATCTTGCGGTATCCGATTTCAATCAGCGCGTCAACCGTCGGCAGTGGAAAGGGAAAATCGCAGGTCACAAAACCACAAGACGGGCAATGAAATTCCATCAGACCCCCTTTATCCATTCCGGATCTAGTAGATCGGAAATCCTGAAAAGGGGCGCAAACGGCAGGCCGGCGTCGGCCAGGGCCTGGGCGGCGCCCTGCTCCCGGTCCAAGATGGCCGTCGCGCCGACGATCACGGCCCCGGCTTCCCGAATCGGTTCCAGGACCTTAATGAGGCTGCCCCCGCTGGTCACGACATCGTCCAGTACCACCACCCGATCCCCGGATTCAAGGTTTCCCTCAACGGCGCGCCCCGTGCCGTGGTCTTTCGCCTTGGACCGTACCATAAAGGTTCGCAGCGGATGGCCCAGCTGATGGGATAGGAGGGCCATCGAGCCCGCCAGGGGATCGGCGCCGAGGGTCGGCCCGCCGGCCGCGTCGGGCTTCCAACGCTTCATAAGATCGAGAAGGAGGAAGGTCGCATAGTAGGCGCCCGCCGGATGGGTTGTCGTCCGGCGAAGATCGACGTAGTAGTTGCTTTCCGCTCCTGATGCGAGAATAAAGCGCCCGGTCTTCAGCGATTGCCGGCGGATGACGTCCAGCAGGGAGGCCCTGGCTTCATCCACGGAAAGGGATCTTGGATTCCTGGAGTTGTTTGTCGAGGTCATGTGCGCAGACTAGAAAAGGAGAAGCTCCCGGTCAAGGCAAGCTGCTTGTGGCCCAAAAGACGGAGGAAAGGGCGAAGCCCCGTGAGGGTACGGGGCTTCGGTCGGCCCCCGGTGCCATGGGAGACAAGGCTCGGGGAGGGAGCCTGGCCGGGGGCGGGGGTTTCTGGTTCGCCTAGCGGTCGCCGGGGTCATGATCTCCATCTTCATGGTGCCCACCGGGAGTCTCTCCACCGACAGGGCCGCCGGGAGTCGGGTCACCACCGTCGCGGGGAGGGCGATCGGCATGGCCGTCATCACGAGAGCTTTCGAAGGGTCCGCCGTCCCATCGAATTCTGAAAGGCGATGAGCTTTCACTTTCAAATCCGAATCGGTTCACAGCGCTGACCTTGAAGTAATATTCCGTATCAGGTTTTGGATTGTTAAAGACATATGAAGAGCTTGTCACGGGTGTGCCGGTCAGTTTTACATAGGCATTGCTACGGCCTGGATCAGGATCGTAGGTATAAATCTCATAACCAATGACATCCAGATCCGGACTGCTCTCCCAATTCAACCGTAGGCCGTCTTCTGTAACCTTGACCAGTGTCAGGCCGGATGGGGTCGTGGGTGGAGCGGGGTCGGGAGCATTGGCTTGGGGAGATGCGCCATCATCATTTCCGCAGCCGGTTGCGGCCACTGTTAGGGCGGCGAATGTGATCAGAAGCGGAAAGAATCCGGCGTGGCGTGTGGATAACATATTCATCCTCCTCAAAGGAATAGGGTGGGGATTATCGGACCCCAAAATCATTTTTGGTTTGGACGACCGATCACTCGTTAAGGCAAACACCGTGCCGATTTCCGGCCGATGACAGGTTCTTGCGCCTCATTTTCGTTGGGTGGCTGGAATGTCAGGATTGACTTCAAGTTATGAGGATTGGGATGATGATCGAATTCTCCCCGGCCGGAGATCGACCGGTGGCCCCGAGTGGAACCGAATGGCGGAATGCCATGGGAAGGGGTGGGAAGACTGCATATTGCATCGGCGATTCGGATCATTTTGGATGGAGGAATCTTATGTGGAGGTCATGGCCAAGAAACCTGCTGAGCTGCAGCGCCGAGCGGCTTCTCCCGATCCTGTTCCTTCTCTTCACCTTTCAGAGCGTTTCAACCTCCGCGACCGATCCCGCGACCGATCCCGCACCGGAGCTCCAAGCGCCGAACTGGAATCCGCCACTGGATCTCCCACTGCTTCTGACCTCCACCTTTGGAGAGTATCGCGCGGGACATTTCCACGCCGGAATCGACCTCAGCACCGGGGGTGAGATCGGCGCTTCTGTGCGGGCCGTGGCCGCCGGCCGGATCGTACGCTTGCGCGCCTCGGGCTTGGGTTATGGCCGGGCGCTTTATCTCGAAACGGAATCCGGTTTTCTTGCCGTCTATGCCCATCTTCATCGTTTCTCCCCAAAAATCGAGAGCGTACTCATAGAGGCGCAGCGCCGCCGGGGGGAGTATGAGGCTGACATCAATCTTGATCGGGGGATTCCCGTCGATCGAGGGGAGATCATCGCCTGGTCCGGTGAGACAGGCGCCGGGCCACCCCACTTGCACTTTGAATTGCGCAAAGACGGGGTTCCCATAAATCCGCTTCTGTTGGGGATGACGGTCTCCGACCCGGATCCGCCGCAGCTTGTCTCGATCCGCCTGTTCTCTCTGGATTCGGGTGGGTCCATTGACGGATATCCGAGTCGTTTGATCAAAATCCCATCGAAGGCCGAGATGCCTCCCATCCCGGTTTGGGGGGAAGTGGGGTTTCAACTTGAGATTTTGGACCGGGCGGGATCGGGCAGCGGACGGCTGGTTCCCCTCTCCCTCGAGATCAAGATTGTACATCCCTCCGCAGACGATCGGCTTCTGGCCCGCCGGTCTTTCAAGGAGGCCTCTTTTGAGCGGACGCGGGAGGTCGAGCGGGTTTTTCGCTCCGAAGCCGAAACAACACTTCCTGAAGTGAGAATGTTCCTGGAAGCTGAATCAAGGCCCGATCCGGCATGGGATGGGCTGTCGAGGGGGGTTCTCACCGCGGCGGGAGAGGATTCGGAGAGAATCGACATAGAGATTGAACTGACGGATGCGGCGGGCGGCGGGTCAACATACAGACTCACTCTTATACAAAAGCGACCCTCCGGCTGGATAACATTTCTAGCGGATCCGAGGGACCCGGGCCGCTCCCTTCTCGGCGAGTGGAGCGGAGCCGTTCCACCCCGCCGGCTTCTTCTGCGGGATCCCCTGGAGGCATCTCATCCAATGGAGGCCTCGGCAGCGGCCGGTTCATGGTGGCGCTTGTCGCCTTCCGAACTCACGGCGATGCCGGATGGGGAATGGCGTCTTGTAAGTTCCGATGACGGATGGGTTGAGGGTCCGGACCGGTGGCGGGAAAGAGAGGCTTGGTTCCCCTGGGCGGACGATCGTCAACCGGGCGGCGTCGCCCTCGAGCCTTCATCAGCCGGTCTCGTCATCTGGCTGGATCCCCCCGCAAAGATGGCGCAGCCTCCACGATTGAGACTGCTTCCCACGCAGGGGGGTGGATCGCGGCGGCTTTTCCATCCGACGGCCGAGGGGCGCTGGTGGGCGGCATTGCCCCACGGGGAGTTGGCGGAGCTCATCGGTGGTCCGGAAGAATCGCCGGGAGCGCTTGAAATCGCCTGGGGGAAGCCCGGAAGCGAGGGTCTTCCCGTCGATTTGGCTGGTTTCATTCTGGTCGATCCAAAAGCCGCCGGCCATGGATTCCTGCCGGGGGCCTCGATTGAAATCGACTGGCCGGCTCAAGCTGTCTATGCGCCGGTCCTTTTGCGCCTCTCTGCGGAAGAGGCGCCTGAATCAATGCTATGGAGCAGCGGGGATCCCTTTCCCTCTGTTTCACTGCCGGTGAGGGGGCCTCTGCTCGATCTTCAGCCTTATGATGAACCCCTCGCATCCACCCTGACCGCGAGGATGAGGCTTGAGGAAGGGGAGACGGAGACTGAGGTGGAGGCTTTTGGGATCTATCGAAAGGTTATGAAGGATTGGAGGAAGGTCGATTCCCTGCATCTTCAGCCGGATGGTTCCCTGACGGCCGAGATCGACCATCTGGGCCTCCTGGCCATCCTGAAGGATACGGCGCCCCCATGGATTATGAGGCCGGATCCACCGGACGGGGCTCGATTGAAAGGCTCGCCGGCGCTTCTTAGGGTCAAGACCGCCGATGCCGGTCTGGGATTCCGCCCGGAGGATGCGGACATGTGGCTGGATGGACGGCCGGTTCTCGCCCGTTACGACCCCGATGCCGACGCATTGCTCTGGGAACCCGAGGTGCTGCTCGGAGCAGGGCGGCATGTGTGGGTGGTGGCAGTGCGGGATCGGGCCGGCCTCGTATCAAAAAGGGAATTTTCATTCCTTGTGGAGGACCTCTAGCTCGTCCAGGATATGGGGATGGAGGAAGGTAGATGACAGCGGGTGAGAAGCCGAAGTCCAGCCATTCAACCCCGCGGCCGGGTGATTTGGGATGGCTCGAATTCGAAAAGCCGATTCTAGAACTCGAACGACGGATCGAAGATCTGCGGGCCTTCGCCAACCAGGAATCGATTGAAGTTTCAGATGAGCTTAAACGCCTTGAGAGAAAGGTCGATCGGCTTCGCAAAGATATCTATTCCTCGCTGACCCGGTGGCAGCGGGTTCAGTTGGCCCGGCATCCACGCCGGCCTTTTACATTGGATTATATAAAACGGCTCTTTACGGATTTTGTTGAACTCCACGGCGATCGGCTTTTCCGGGATGATCGGGCGATTGTTTGCGGCTGGGCCCGCTTTCAAGGGGAACCGGTGATTGTGCTGGGGCAGCAGAAGGGGCGCAATATGAAGGAGAATCTCCTTTATAACTTCGGCATGCCCCACCCCGAAGGATATCGGAAAGCCCTCCGGCTGATGAAAATGGCCGCGAAATTCCGCATTCCGATTATTACGCTCATTGATACTCCGGGAGCCTACCCGGGTATCGGCGCGGAGGAAAGGGGGCAGGCGGAGGCGATTGCCCGGAATATTCTGGAGATGAGCCGTCTACCCGTACCGATCGTTTGCGCCATCATCGGAGAAGGCGGCAGCGGCGGCGCACTGGCCCTGGCGGTGGGGGATGAAATCCTAATGATGGAGAACGCCGTCTACTCCGTCATCACACCGGAGGGGTGTGCCGCCATCCTCTGGAAGGATCGAGCCCATGCGAATAGAGCCGCTGAAGCCTTAAAGCTCACGGCCCCCGATCTCATGAAGTTTGGAATTATCGATGCCATTGTGCCGGAACCGCTTGGCGGGGCGCACCGCGACCCGGATGCAGTGGCCGCTGATCTCGGGCGGATGATCGCCGCATCTCTTTCCCGGTTGAAAGCCCTTGATCCCGAGACCCTTTTCCACAAACGCCAGGAGAAGTTTCTTGCCATGGGGGTCGTGGAGGAAGTTTGATGGCCCGGCCCCGAAGGGAACCGCGGAAGGATCCGCCGCCGTCCGGTGGAAGAGTGAGACCATGGATGCGGCGCCTCCAAGATTGGCGCCTGCTTGTCTTGGGTTTTGTGGTTCTTTATTTCATCTATATCGACAACCTCATGAAGGTCCGGCCGGATCATGCCTTTCTCTCTCTTCTCATCGTGGCCCTGGTTTTAAAGAATGCCAAACGATTCCTATTGGATTGGTCGCCCTTCATTCTGCTCTGGATCGCTTATGATTTTATGAGGGGGGTGGCCGATGATAATGCCGGAAGGATTCATATCCTGGGACCATATCTTTTCGAACGGCGTCTTTTTGAGCCCCTCTGCGGGAGTCTCACGCCAAATGATCTGCTTCTGCAGTTCCAGGCGGGGCTGGGGGACGCCCCCCTAAGACATGTGTTGGACAGCCTATCGAGCGGTTTCTATGCGATCCATATGGCCGCGCCGATCGTGCTGGCTTGGATATTTTGGAGTACGCTGAAGGATAGAGAGATATTCTACCGCTTTATGCTGACCCTATGCCTGACAACTTGGGTTTCCTACGCTACCTATTTTCTATATCCGGCGGCTCCGCCATGGTATGTCCGGGATTTTGGTTTTGTACAACCACAGGCGGCCTTCAAGGGATCCGGCGCCGGAAATCTCCTGCATACCGATAAATGGATCGGCATTCCTCTCTTTGAGTCGGTTTACAAACATATGAATCCGAATAAATTCGCGGCCATCCCAAGCCTGCACAGCGCCTTCCCGCTTCTGATCTATATTTACGGCCTTAAAAAGTTCGGGCGGCGTGGAATCATCCTGGCCTTATACCCGCTGGGCGTTTGGTGGAGCGCTGTTTACTTGGATCATCATTACGTCATTGATATCATCCTGGCGGTGCTCTATGTGGCCGCTTGTATGGTTGTCTCAGAAAAACTGATTTTCCCGGCGCTTTACGGGCGCAAAGGGATTTTCCGGAGGATACTCTGGAAGCAGGCGTCCCCTGATTAGGAAAGGAGAATAGCATGCCTTCCAAGGATGAGTTGGATGGGAATCTGGAATGGCGCACCGATGCCGCTCTTCGCCGCAAAGAGGGACTCACAAAAAGAACGCTGCAGATTCCGGTGAGTGAAGTGCCGGCTCGCGCGCCGATCATCGTCGATCCCGAGGCGACGGCCTTCGATGCCATCCTCAAGATGCAGGAGAATCATGTCGGTGCTGTTCTTGTACAAACGGAAGAAGGTGTCGGTATTCTTACCGAGAGGGATATCATCATGAAAATCCCGAGTAAGAAACGCCTCTTCAAGGATTGCGCTGTACGAGAAATCATGACGAAGAACGCTCTGACCCTGCACCGCGATGATACGATCGCCTTTGCTCTGAACTATATGGCGATCGGCGGATACCGCCATATACCCGTCGTGAATGATAAGAACGAGCCGGTGGGACAGTTGTCCATCAAAGATATCCTGCGCTATATTGTTGAGTTTTTTCCGGAAGCCGTTATCAGTCTCCCCCCGAAGCCGCAGAAGGACAGTATTCCCCGCTATGGGGGCTAGACGCCCTGCCCGGGCGGCTGTTCTGATTCGAGAGGCTGGATGGAAGGGATATCATCAAACTGCATATCGTGGAGGCGTTTGTACAGGCCGCCTTCCTCCATCAGGGATGTGTGTGTCCCTGTTTGCGCCACCCGCCCCTGATCAATAACCAGAATCTTGTCGGCGCTCCTAATCGTCGATAAGCGATGGGCAATGACGATGGCGGTGCGATTTTTCAGAAGATGCGTGATGGCGTCTTGCACAAAACGCTCGCTCTCGGTATCGAGCGCGGAAGTGGCTTCGTCCAGAATGAGGATGGGTGGATTTTTTAAGAGAGCCCGGGCGATCGAGAGGCGCTGCCTCTGGCCGACCGATAAACCGATTCCCCGTTCGCCGATCACGGTGTCATATCCTTCCGGCAGCTCAGTTATAAATTCATGAGCATGCGCGGCATGGCAGACATTCTCGATCTCTTCCCGGGCCGCCTCGTGACGCCCGAATGAAATATTCCTCAGAATCGAATCGTGAAAGAGGACCGTTTCTTGGGTGACGAGGCCGAGCAGCCTGCGCAATTGCATTAAATCGACCTCGCGCAAATCGATTCCGTCGATGGTGAGACGCCCCTGAACAGGATCGTAGAATCGGGGGATCAGATCAACCAAGGTGGTCTTCCCGGCGCCGCTGGGACCGACGAGGGCGAGGACCTCGCCGCGGCGGATTTCCATCGTGATGTTGTGCAGAACCGGTCTCTCCGGCTTGTAGGCGAAGGTCACATTCTCGTACCGGATCGAATCTTTAAAACTATGCAGCTGTTTTGGGTGGGAGGGCCGTTTGACCGAGGGTTCTTCATCCAAAATAAAAAAGATGCGGGTTGCCGCCGCCAGTCCCTGTTGAATACTCATGTTGACCTGGCTGAGGACCTTAATGGGCTGCATCATGCTGAGCATACCGACAAGGAAAAGGAGAAACCGGCCGGTCCCCCCCGCACCCGATTCAATGAGGGGTTTGCCGGCGACCCACAAGATCGCCACCGCCACGGTGACGCCGAGGACCTCGGTCAGGGGGGAATGGAGGCTCCCCAGGCGGGTCATCCTTATCAACGTTCGCGCATAATCCTGTGTTTCCAGCCGGAAACGCCGGACGACCTCGCCTTCGAGATTGAAAGCTTTGACAATACGGACGCCCTGAAGACTTTCGGAAAGAATGGAAGTCATCCTCGCCATTTTCTCCTGGCTGATGCGGCTGGCGCGGCGGAGATAGTGTCCGATCCGGTCGATGAGCCAAAGATTCGGTGGAAGCACCAATCCGGCGACGAGAAAAAGGCGCCAGGAGGCGAGGAGCACGGCCAACAGATAGGCGGCCAGGAGAAAAGACTGGCGGATAAGCTGGGCAAATCCGTTGGCGATGGCTCCCTTCACAAGTTCCACATCACTTGTGATGCGAGCGATCAGAAGTCCGGAGTGGGTCGAATCGAAGTAGTCCAGGCTGAGACGCTGGTAATGATCGTATAATTTGTTTCGAATGTCGCGGATCACTAATTGTTCAACACGTACAATCAGATAACTCTGCGCATACAAGAACAGGTTTTTCAAAAGAAAAACAATGATGAGGGCGATACAAAACCGGTGAAGCGTATCGATCCGGTCCCGGCCCCTGATCATTCCGTAAAATCGTCCGACGAGCTTATCGCGCAGCGACCCTCCAGAAGAGAAATTATCCGACAGACTGGGTTTGGGCTTCGCGGCGGCAACATCTTCGGAAAGGGGCGCTTGGGCCGCCGCTTCCACCGCGGGATCCGGGCCGATCTCAGTCGGGTCCTTTCCCGATAGGACGATCTCACTGAAGGGAACAATCATGGCGATCGAAAAGCCGCTGAAGGCGGCCAGCAGCAACATGAAAAAGACCGCAGCAATGAGATTTCCCAAATGAGGGCTGAGGAACCGCAGAAGACGGCCGTAGAGACGAAGGAATTCCAGCGGAGATAATTTCTCGGCGGGATGTTTCTGTTGGTTCCCCTTCACCGGACGGCCCCTTCCGTATGGCGCGGGCGGGATCCGGTCTCGAGGACCGCATCCAGGATCTTTTCAAGGGCCCAGGCGACTTGAGCCTCCGGTTCAGAATTCAGAAGGGTCTCCGAAGGTTGATCGAGACGCGGGGAGAGTTCCTTTGGGAGAGAGGGCCAGGTTCCTCGATCCAGATGGCGCGCGGAGTTGGATCCCAAGATGAGGATCTGGTGGTCGGCGCCGATCGGGGCGTACCGCCGGGGATCCGAGGAGCGGAAAATCGCTGTAACCGGCGTGCCGACCGCGGCGGAGAGATGCATGACGCCGCTATCGCAACCGATGAACCGATCGACCTTGGCGAGAGTCTGGCCGAATTCCTTGATCGGCATGGGAGGAAGGGTGAAATAGGATCGATCGCCGGATTCCGGCCAGGCGGGAGCGTCAGGTCCCTGAGCGACCCAGAGATCAAATCCGCTGGAAGCCAATCCCTTCCCGAGCTCCTGGAAGGCGGGCAGACTCCAACCCTTCAATCCCCGGCCTCCCGTGTGGATGAGAAAACGGCGATGGCCGGCTCTCTGCCTGATCCGTTCGTCCATGGATCGCATGAGGGGCCCTTCACCGACGCTCAGGTTCAATGAAGGGGATTTCAAAATGGGAAGGCAACCGCGGATTAAGAGTGAGAGATCGAGGAGCTCCCTTACGGCGTGAAGCCCCTCATCGGGAAGGGGTAGGGAGTGGGTCAGGGCAGAGCGGCTCCTGGGATGGTCATAACCGATGCGCCGCCGGGCATGAGACCAGGCCAGGAGAAGAGAACCGCTGAAGGAGGTCGCCCCCGGGAAGGGTGTGCTGAGGGCGAGGTCCCAGGAGACGCGGCGGAGAGCGGCGAGTGTCCGCATCCCATCCTCGGGATTTAAAATCTCATCAACTCGTGGATCGCCTTCCAAGATCGAACTGAATCGATCTCCGGCGACAAGGGTGATGCGGGCCCGCGGCGCGGCATACCGGAGGGTTTCCAGCAGGGGCATCATGAGAATGAGGTTTCCGAGACGGTTGTCGGGACGGAGAACCAGGATGTGGCTCAGATCATCCGGATCGATCTCCTGCTCGAGATGGGATACGGAACCGGTCAGTAGGAGACGGCTGAGAGGTCCCTGAAGCGACCCCTTGATCCAGCGGCGGCAACGCTTCCAGACCCTCGTCATCGATCCCGTCCTTTCGCTGGGCTGCATCCTGGGGATAACCCTTTGCGGACCAGACCGCGGTGATGCCCATCCCCAAGACAAACCATAGAGCCGCAACCGGCTCCTCGTCGGTAAAGTAGCATTGACCCCCGCCGGCCACAAGAAACCCCACGATGACGGCGAGACCACCCCATGCGAGGCCGCGAACACGCGCTGGGGCGGCGAGACCTTCCTTGAGACCCCTCCAGAGCCGGATCCATAACCAGGCAAAGGCGACGAGACCCGCGATGCCGCTATGAACGGCTATGTTGAGGAGATCGTTGTGGGGATGAATGGTGCTCATATATCCCCCGGGTAATTTGTATAAGGGGAAATGTGTTTTATAGGCTCCAAGCCCGGCTCCGAAGATGGGAAAGTCGGCCCAGATTTTCAAGGCGGTCCGCCATAGCCGGATGCGCGGCAGATCCGAGAACTGGAGGAACCCCTGGGCCCGATCGGCGACCCCGGGAAGAAGAAGGGCCAAGCCGGCGAGGACGATCATCGCGGCGAGACCGAGCAGGAATCGGCGCCGCCCCAGCCCCCAGAGGAGGACGCTCGAGCCGGCGAGAAAACCCACCCAGGCCGTGCGGGCCGCGGAGGTGAGCAGGCCGGCTCCGGAGGCGAGGGCTAGGAACCAAGCCCATCGACGGATCCGGCCGGGGGGGCCGTACAGCGCGAGACCCAGGGCGAGAAGGGTGGCGACAAGATGCACCCCACCATAGGTCAGGTGGCCGCCAAGATTGCCAATGGCGATATAAGTGCCGGCCGCTAAGGCTTCGAGCCCCTCGCCATGATAGAGATCCATCCCGGAGAAGAACTGCCAGAGGCCATAGAGACCACTAAGTGCGGCCATGCCGAGGAAGACCCAAAGAGGCAGCCAGGGCCGGGGTGATCGGAGAAAGAGAAGGACAAAGAGGGGAAGGATCAAGACGGGAAGATCCCCGCGAAGACAGGTGAAGGAGCGATAGATATGCTGTGATGTGACGATCGCAAAGATCTGCACCGCAAAATAGAAGATCAGGACGGGGGCCAATCCGCCCAACGCGGGGCCGATATCCCGCGGGGGAGAGCCGCCCCATTTCCGGCGAAATATCGGACTCAGAATGAGACCGAGCAGACCTAACCCCAAAGATGTCTGTGCAATAGCGATTCCGGCGAAGCTGCCGATAGCAAAACCGATCAGGGGAATCGATGTCCAGTGAAATCCATGATCGGAGTGGGCCGTTTCCATCCTCATCCTCAGGTTTTCTCTCCCTAAGCGGCGGAAAGCCTTAAAAGGACCCCTCATTGACCCGTGGGGTATACCTTGATAACGTAAGTGGGTTCAGGCATTGCGGTTTGCGGCCGAATTCGAACCTATACCGATCCTGCATAAAGATTCTCTGTGCCGCAATGGCTGATTGGACTCCGTCCTTGGGAGAGATCCAATGTGGAAAGGGGATGCCATGCTTTCGAAAGAGCTTTTGGATATTCTGGTTTGTCCTAAATGTAAGGGCGAACTGGAATATAAAAGATCGGATGACCAATTGATCTGTCACGCCTGCCGCCTCATTTATGCCGTCCGCGAGGATATCCCGATCATGCTCATCGATGAAGCGCAACCCCTCGACGGATCATCGGAGTGACCTTTCCGCATGAAAAATAGATCTCGCTCGTCGCGTCCTGTTTTACAAGACTGCGGTGGGAGAAATGGACACATCACATTGGGTGTCTCAATGAAACGTCGATTCAAGCAGGGTCGGATTCTCTTTCTCGCTCTTTCGGCCATCCTGCTCCTAGCGGTGAAAGCGCCCCAGGAGGGATTTTCGAAAGAAGCTCGATCGATTGTGGAGGCGCGGACACAAATCCTGTCCCATGGCGACCGCTATCTTGATATTGTTTTGCAATTTCCGCAGGCGGTCATCGATACCGTTGATCAAGAGGGAGAAGATTTCCACCGGCCGACGCTGCCCGGATGGACGGTATCCGACCGGCTGGGGGAACCGGCGATTCCGAAGAAAACATTCTATGTCGCGCTTCCGCCCGGCGGTGGGTACCAGATTGACTATTCTACTGAAAGAGAGGATCAACTCACGGGCATCAATATTCCCGAGGTTTCGAATGTGGCCTCTTTGATTTCTTGGCGGGGTGCGGGCTCATCCGAGGCGCCGGTCGTGATCGGTGAACCTTATTGGATCCGCTACCAGAGAGTCCTGCCGGTAACCGTTTCGCTCTGGCGTGCGGACGGATTATCGCGATCGTTTCATGCGATCCGGCAGCTGCGTCTTACTGTTTCAATGGAAGGGGGCGATGCGGTTTCAGTGGGCCGCCATCCGGTGAGTTCCGTTGGTGGCGCCCCCGGGGTTTCTGTTCTCAATCCCATCGAAGGACGGATGTGGCTGGCCGCCCCGCAGAAGGGGCTGAAGAGCCGCACATCGAATATTTTCAGTCTCACGGCAAATCCATGGTTGAAGATGAAGAGCGCCAAGCGAGGGATTTATCGGATTACTCATGATGCCGCCGCCGAGGCGGGATTTCCCGTGGAAGAAGTGGACCTCTCCAGTCTCCGTTGCTTTGCCGGCGATCAATTGCCGATGGCGCAGGATTTGAATGTAGAAGTCGATTCCCTCCCCGTCGCAATGAAGGAATGCGCCATCTTGGTGGAAGACGGCGGCGTGATCGGGGTTTGGGAAGAGAATGATGCCGTTCTCTTTCTGGCTAATGGACCCGATGGGTGGTATCAGGACCGCGGCGCGGAGAACCGCGGCATGGAGCATTATGCGCGGCATCCTTTATCGTCCTATGGCGCCTATTGGCTGACATGGGGAGGGCTTTTCGAGGGAGAGCCGGCCCGCATGGAGATGATTGAGGGAGATCCCGCCGGTGCGGCGGCGGGCGAAACGGCCGGGGCCCGCTTGCACCTGGAACGGAATACTTTTTACGAGCCACGGCAGAGGGATCCGGACGCCACATGGGAGAAGTTCTGGTATCAGCAGGCGCTCAGCAGCGTTAACAATTTCGAATTCGAAATCTACTTCAATGCCCCCGGCGCTGTCGAAGGGGCGGCCGCCCGGGTCCGAGCGCGCTATTGGGGCGCCAATTATCGCGATACGAATACCCTTCCCGATCATGTCCTTGTGGCCCGGCTCAATGATGTCCTGGTCGATTCGGTGTCGTGGGAAGCTTATGATCGAAAGGATATCGATCGAACGGTCACCGGGCTAAAAGCGCGCCAGAATAGATGGCACTACTATCCCCCCTATCTAAATGATCCAAGTGATCCCACCCGATCCGACAAATCCAATCTGGCCTGGATCGATGTCGATTACCTCCAGGCATTGGAAGCGGTGGATGATTCCCTCGAATTCTTCGGCCCCACGGAGATCGGCGTTCACGCCTTCCGGCTCACCGGTTTTTCCTCATCGGCGTCCCCGGCCATTTTTAATGCGACCGATCCCTGGAATCCCTATCAGATTTCGGGATCGTTGGAATCAAGCGGCGGCGGCCTAATGATCACCTTCGCCGATACCTCATCGGGGAGTACGGCTCCGCATTATGTCGCACTCGATCTCCAAGACAGCGCCACACCGATGGCTCTGGAAACGGTGAACCGGCAGGGAGATTGGATCCGCGAGATGGAGGGGCCGGTCGATGCGATCATTATCACCTATCGTGGTTTTGTATCCGCCGCCGAAGATCTTGCTGATTACCACAGGCAGCACTTTCCTGACCGTGATGATGCGGTGGTCGTGGTCAAGACGACCGATGAGATCTTCGATGAATTTTCCGCAGGCACAATGGATGTGGCGGCCATGCGGAATTTTCTCGAATATGCCTATGTGCATTGGGTGGATCCGGCAAATGAAACGAGGCGTCCCCTTTATGTCACCTTCCTCGGTGACGCTTATTATGATCCCAGGGATTATTTGAGAGAGGGCGGCGTTCTTCGAGTGCCGATTTACCTGGATTACTACGACTCTGCTTACGAATTCGATATTTATAATCCCCAGTATTCCTCAGATGATTGGTTCGTCTTATTTGACGGCCCCTCTGACAACGGGCTCGACATGATCACGGGACGGCTGCCGGTGAGGGATCTGACTCAGGCGAATGCGCTTGTACAAAAAGCAATTTCTTATGAGCAGGATGCGCCTCTCGATTGGTGGAAGACGCGTATCGGGCTGCTTGCCGATGATCGTTGCCAGGGCGTTGAGAGCGACAACCTCGGTTTTGCGCATCTGCGCCAGACCGAACAGATCGCCGATTCAATTCTTCCACAATGTTTTCATCCGGACAGGATTTATCTTTATGAATATGGCTGGCCGTATGACGGCGGCGAATGCCGTTTCCCGACCAAGCCGGAGGCGACGGAGGATCTGCTTTCACTTATCGCCGATGGCATTCTGGTGATGAATTATACGGGCCATGGGAGCGAAGGGCAGCTCGCCGATGAGCGTCTTCTTGAAACCTCCTTGGTTTCTGCGCTGGATAATGACGATCGTCCCTTTCTCTTTGTCAATGCCTCCTGTTCGGTGGGCAAGCATGACATCCCGGGCTACGGTCTCGGCGAATCACTCGTTCTTCGGTCCACCGGTGGCGCGATCGCGATGTTCGCCGCCTCATCCGTGGCCTCATCCGGCAGCAATGCTCAACTCAACAGAGCTCTCTTTAACCATATGTACCCAGACAAGTGTATAAGCGCGGTGCGGCCGGTCGGTGAAGCGGCGCGGCTCTCAAAATTGGAACAGGGTTCATCAGCCAACTCCAAACGCTATATTTTGCTCGGTGATCCCCTCATAACACTGGTTTCTCCACGCTATAAAATCGATCTCGAATGGATCGCGGCCGGGGACGCCGGACCGGATACCCTGATCCGCGGCGCCGCGGTGAGACTGGCTGGAGCGGTGAGGGATACAGCGGGTATCCTTTTAGACCAATTCAACGGATCGGTGAGTTTGCGCATCTATGATTCTGAAATCTCCCGCCATCCGAGCCTCTCTGTATATGATGATTACAATCTTCTCGGTGCGCCGATTTTCCGGGGGGATATGCCGGTATCCGGAGGGGAATTCATTCTAAATTTTATCGTTCCAAAATCTTTGCTTCTCGGCGACAGGGGCTGGGCAAAAGTTTTCGCCTATGCGCAGAATGGCGATGTCGACGCCGTCGGCTGCCGCTCGGAGATCTGGATCTCCGAAATTGAGGCGGCGCTGACGGATTCAGAGGGTCCTGAGATTGAATTAAGCTTGTCGTCGTCCGACAGCATCGCCATGCCGGGCGACGAATTTCATATTGCGCTCACAGATTCAAGCGGCATCAATATCACGGAACTGGTCGGCTCCCGTTCGGTCGTGCTCCGTTATAACGATTCGAGCGGGCGGCCCCTTGTGGTTGAGGATTTGGCCCAGCGCATCCATTTCAATGGAAATGCGTCGCAGGCGGAAGTCACCACCACCATTCCAGCCTCTCTCCCGTCGGGCAGAACGTATACGGCTGTTCTGCGCGCTTCTGATAATCTCAATAATCAATCTGAGGCCAGGCTTACTTTCCGCCTGATATCCGCCGGTGAGGAGCGTCTGACCCTGGGCCGTCTCTTCAATTTCCCCAATCCTTTCGAGGATGGGACCGGTTTTTTCTTGGAAGTCGCCCGGGAGGTCAATGTGGAGATTTCTATCTATACGGCCAGAGGGCGACGGATACGGAAAATGGAATGGTGGAATGAGGACCCGGGGGTGCTGTCCGAAAAGGGACTTTATTGGGATGGGCGTGATGCCGATGGAGACCGTCTTGCCAACGGCATATACTTCTATAGGGTACGGATTAATGATCCTCAAACGGGGGAATCGGTGACCCGAACGGAAAAATGTGCGGTTGTTAGATAGAATGGGAGATAGATAGGGAAAGTATGGACCTGGATGCGGTCGATAGTGTTATGGAGGCGTGGGATGCTTGAGGACCCAGGCCGAATCCGCTAGATTCAGTGGCCGAGGCGGAAAATAAAAAATCGGCCGGATATCGATAGGGGGGTTTGATGTCGCGACCTGTGGCATCGTGAGAATCGCCGCGGTCCCTGTTGCGAAGAGTGGAGGTCGTTCAATATGAGAATGGTGAAATTGTGTCTCGTCTTGTTTCTTGGTTTGGTTCTCAGCGCGGCAATGGGGTGGCTGGAACCAGCACAAGGACAGGGAACCGCCGCAGCGGCCTCCTTGTTAATTACACCGGGCGCCCGGGCGGATGCGATGGGGAGAGCCCATTCCGCCGTTGTAAATGATGCCACGGCGAATTGGTGGAACCCAGCGGCCCTGGGAATGATGGAAGATCGGATCTTCAGCCTCATGCATACCCAGCTGGTGCCCGATTTGGCCGATGATGTCTACTACGAATATCTCGGTTATGCGCAGCACCTCAAAGGGTGGGGCGGCATCGGTTTTAATATTATTTTCCTGAGCTACGGTACATCCCCAGAGGTTGATGATTTTGGAAATCCAGGAGATGATTTTTATTCTTTTGAAGTGTCTCCCGGAGTGTCGGCCGGCATTCGTCTTGTTAAAGATCTCTATGGCGGGGTGAGCTTGAAATTTGTGCATGTCGATCTCGCGCCCGAGGGGGCCGGCGGTATTGAAGGAGAAGGCAAGGGGAATACCTTTGCCGCCGATCTGGGCCTACTCTACAGGCCGACCAACACACCGGTGAGCCTCTCGGCTGTTGTGCAAAATCTTGGACCCAATATTGTTTTTCTCTCCAGTGACGACTCACAGCCGATCGGCCGAAACCTAAGGCTGGGATTGGGTCTTTATCTTATGGAAACAGAAGATATGGGAGTCTTGGCGTCATTCGACTTTAACAAATCGCTTGTCTATAGTAATGAGAAGCCGATTTATAATTGGGGTGCTGAATGGGCCTACCGCAACGTTCTCGCGTTGCGCGCCGGGTATATTCATGACAAGCAGGGTGAGATTATCGATCCGACCTTCGGATTCGGTCTGGCTTACCACAAATTCACTTTTGAATATGCCAGTGTTCCGCAAGCTGAAGGGCTGGACAGAGTCAGCAAGTTTTCCATCAATTACCGCTTCTAGGTTCTTCGGCACGGGGAGGAATTGGAGGGAGCGGAGATTGATTTTGGAGGAGCGCGTTGCGATTATTTCGAGCTTTTGGTGTCCTATTAGGGATTCTTTGCTTCATTCTTCCCCAGTCTATTCAATCGGGTCATAAGCCGAGGGGTGCCCCCATTCGGGCACTCCAGACGACATTCGGCGGATCCATTCCCCAAAACCCGCAGATGTTGCTTCCTGAACAGGGGAAAGCTCTTTTTGACAGAATGAGGGAGTTTCCCGGCCTTCTTAAAAGTTCAGCGGGTGAAGATCCCTACGGTTATTTTAGCCGGGATCATTCCGTCAGGGATAAGCTTGAGGAGATCCGGAGGGGCGATTGGAAGGCTCTAAATCGGCGGATATCCAATCCGGATAAGAGAATTGAAATCGATACGGTTAATGTCGTCGCTTTGCGGATAGATTTTTTAAAGGATTCAGCCGGGAACGAATCGACCACAGCCGACGGCGGGTTTGATCTACGATCCGCAGCAGAGGCGAAAGTACCCGTCGATCCACCGCCGCATAACAAGTCCTTCTTTGAATCTCATCTTGAAGCCCTGCGACGTTACTACTGGGCCCAATCCGGTCACAGTTTATGGATTGAATATGATGTCTTTCCAGCCGAAGAGGATTCAGCTTATCACCTTGATGATACGATAAATTACGGCCCCTGGGTCGTCAGCATCGATAATCCGGACCTTCTGACATTGGCGGAACGCTTCATCAAGGACGCGCTGGTCACAGCGGATACAACCGATGCCGATATCGATTTCAGCAAATACGACAGTTTCCTTCTTTTTCATGCGGGGCCGGATTTTCAGGGCGACATCAATTATGATACTTCCTATGATATTCCTTCATTCAATCTCTTCACCACGGAACCGATTGCTCTGGAAGACTCCACGGTCTTCGTTGACTTGATTATGGTGGTGCCCGAGACGGTATCACAGGATCGATTTATGGGCGCGCTCAACGGGGTCGTGACGCATGAGTTCGGCCATCAGTTGGGATTTCACGATTTATACAATATTTGGACATTCCTGCCGGAAGTTGGAATGTTCAGTTTGATGGATTCCGGTGACAATACCTATGGTGTGCTGCCCGATCCCTATCAAAACAATGAACTTGTTTTTGTCCGGGGCGCGATCCCCTCGAGTGTGGATCCCTGGCATAAATATCTCTTTTTCCAGGGTGACGCCGAGGGCCCCGGGGTGAGCTTCCGGGAGCTTGAAAGTCCGGGCGAGGAATCCCTCGATGCGGTTTTGGCATCGAATGAGATACTCCTGTTACCACTGAATTTGGAGGAATGGTATTTCATTGAGAATCGACCCTATGACCTGAATGGGGATGGCGCTGTGATCCTCCGCGCTGACTCGTTGACGGGGGTCATTCTTGGTCCCGATAGAGCTGAAGATTCGCCGGAAGATACCCTTGGTGCGCTTGAATATGATTATCTGCTGCCCGGCGGCGGCCTGCTGATTTGGCATATCGACTGGCAGGCGATCAACGACAATCTCAGATATCTTTACGGCGGGATCAATATCTTTCACGATCACCGCGGAGTTCAGGTTGTAGAGGCTGATGGTATCCCGGACCTTGGCGATCTATACAGCCCCGAGTGGACGGGTGGTCCTTATGACTACTGGTATAAGGGAGGTTTTCACCTCTTTGGACCTGACACGGAACCCTCGACCGAGAGCAGCCACGGCACGCCGACCTTTATATCCATGGACATTCTCGATCCGGCCGGCGTCACGATGCGCTTTCAATGGGAAAACGGCTGGACTCGTCCGCGGTGGCCCAAGGGCGTCGGCGGCTCATTGGGTTGGGGCGCTCTCGTCGCCCTTGATCTGGATCAGGATGGCGGCCCCCTGGATATCTTGGCCGGTGGGGATGGTCTTTTTGCCCTTACGGCCGACGGATTCAATCTGGCACGCGTTATGGGTGCTGATGGCATCGGCCGCTGGGCCCTATCCGAAGGGCCTTTGTCCGGCGCTCTCGCCTGGAATCCCGATTTTGTTTGGCCTGACGGTGCCCGAGGGCTGCTGGCCTCAAACAGCCTCGGGGGACAACTGCATCTGTGGGATCTCGCTGAGAAGAGCCCGCGCTTCGTCTGGCCGGATTCTTTTGTTGCAGCTCAGGAACCTCATATGATCACCGGCTCGCCCGTGATTCTCGACTCGATCGTTGTCGTCGGTGGGGAAGATGGTCGAATCAGAGGTTTTTGTCCGGGTCTTGAGCAGGCTCTCCTGTGGCGGCTTGAACCAGGGGGAGGGCCGATTACCGCTTTGGGCGCGGGGGATCTGGATGAAGATGGAAGCACCGAAATCTATTGGACAACAGAGAATGGACAAATCGGTGTCGCGCACGGATCACAAAACGCCTCCTTCGAGATTGCGGAGGGCTGGCCGGTTACGCCCGATCGCGAGAGAGGAATGGTTGATCTGATCGGTGCGGTGGCCCGTCCCGAGTATGGAGGGAAGGGTGATCCCGGGGGGCTTTGGGCCCTCGATTCGCGCGGCCGGCTCTACCGGTGGCCGATTGGGGCCGATGGCTCGAGGGTTGGGGAAGCGGGGGTCATTGATTTTGGTGAACCCCCCGCAGGATACCTGGCCATGGGTGATCTTGATGGCGATCAACAATTGGAACTCGTCATCCCCCTTGCTTCTGGAACGATCGCTGTTCGCGCTCTCGATGGAAGCCCTGAGAGCCATTTCCCACGCCAGATCTGGTCCGCGGATGATGATATTCCCGGTCCTCTGCATGCCCCACCCTTGATTTTACCGCCGGCCGGTGACGATATCGGGCTGATTTTCCAACCCAGACCGCGGGGCGAACTCTCCGCCATCGGCGCTGATGGCCGGCAGGCGTGGGGATGGCCCCAAACACTGGGGTATGAAGTCACGGGCGCCCTGTGGGTTGGTGACCTGGAGGGCGACGGAGATTTAGAGGTCGTCGTGGGAGATACAAGGGGCTGGATTACCCTCCTCGATGTCCCCCGAACGATCCCGGACAGCAGGAAGGGGGACTGGTGTACCCCGGGAGGGAACGCCATGAGAACGCGCTTCGTCGATGATTCGCGCATCCCCATTCCGGAGGCCGCCGGCGATGACCTGGTGAGTGGACCCGCCAAAATCTACCCGAATCCGGTCAGGAGCGGACAAGCCACCCTTGATATCCCCCTGACACAACCGGCCCACATTAAACTCGAAGCGCTTGATGCGGAGGGACGCAAGGTGGAGTCCTGGGAATGGACGGCAGCGGGCGCTCCCGACGGGGAACGTCTTCCCTTCGATGTGACGAATCTTGCGCCGGGGTTCTACCTCTGTCGCATTCAGGTTGAAGGAGCGTCGGGGTCGTATTCCACGCTGAAGAAGTTGGCTGTGGTCCGTTGATATGAGTCCGCGGGCGGCTGAGAGAGGTATTGTCTCATGAGGGAGCGATTGCAGAAGAGGGGGGCCGTAGGCGGATGTTCCTCATCCTCGCTCGTCGCTCTCATGCTCTTTTGCGCCCTCCTGCTTTCACCTACGGCGTCGATAGCGGCTGAAGGCGCGGAGCAAAGCATCTGGATCCCTACAGGTCTTTATACCAGCCGCATGCTTGACCCATCGCCGCCGCTGGAGCTGATGATGGGGAATGATGCAAAAGGTCTCGTTTCCGGGGATGAAGAACTTCAAGAACCCTCGCCGGCGCTGGCCGTTGCCCTGTCTGCTGTTATGCCGGGAGCCGGACAACTCTACTCGGGAAACAGAAGAGGGTTGATCTATTTCGCTGTTGAAGTGGCGGCGCTGATCGCGCACTTCTCCTACAGATCGGATGGGCATCGAAAGGAAGACCAGTTCAAAGACTTCGCCGATGCGCAATGGGATACGCTGCGGTACCGGGAGGGCTCGGGTATCGAGGGGTGTTCCTGGTCGGAGGAGTCGGATTCGACCATCGTAGACCTCATGCAGAACCATAGGAACCGTTACTACGAACAGGTTGCGAGAGAGGAATATGCCTGCGGCTGGCGAGAGCCTTGGCAGCGTGATGACTATCGAGAATTGAGAGATGTCTCCAATTCTCTTCTCGGGAAAGCCAATACAGCCATGACAATCATCTTTCTCAATCACATTGTCAGCGCTGTGGATGCCTTTCGCATAGCGCGGTCGATGCGGATGGAGGTTGCGCCGCAAACGGAATTGCGAATGGATGTTGAAGGCGATTATCGAAGGCCGCGGGCCGTATTCCGACTGGTTAGACATCTCTAGGAGAGTTATATGAACCGCCGTATTTTAACAATATTAATGTTTCTGGCGATCTGTGGCGCTCCGGTGCTTTCCGCCTTGGCGCAAGCCTCCCCCTTTGAGAATGCTGATTTATCCCCGGCTCTCATCTTCAACTCACAGAGCGCCGGAAGCGCACCTTATCATGAAACCTCCCGAATGAAGGTTATCGCCGCCTCGATGGCGATACCGGGCTGGGGACAAAAGATGACGGGTCACAGCGGCAGGGCGGAGGCTTTTCTGGGCGCTGAAATTGGAATCTGGACCGCGTTTACCGTTTTTCAGGTACAAGGACACTTGCGGCGGAACAGCTATATCGATTATGCCGAGGTCATGGCCGGCGTTCAAAATGGTGATAACGCTTCAGAGGAGTATTATCGAAATGTCGGCCGCTATATGAGCACGGAAGATTATATGCAGGATGTCCAACGTGATGCGCGCGCCCGGTACCTCGACGACTTGGAGGCGCGGCGGGCCTATGTCGAAAACCATTCCATCCCCACCGACCGGAGATGGGAGTGGGAAAACCAAAGTGATCGCCATCGATACCGGGACAAACGTTCCGCAAGTATGAGCGCGTATCAGCGACGCACCTATATGATCGGGGTGGGTATCGTCAACCGCCTGCTCAGCGCCATAGATGCCGCACGTTCATTCCAGGCGCCTGGATCGAATCGGGGCCTTACGTTTCATTTGCAGCCGGATCCAGATAACCGGGGGCCGCTTCAATTCTGTGTGTCGATCCCCATTCCCTAGAGAGGTCTGCTTAGGGTCAGGGAAGATGATTTGGTGTCTCTTATGATCTTTCGTCCGGTCCGATGGGCTTTCGTTGCGTTACGGATAATCATTCTATTTGCTCTATGCTGTCTCCCTTCTGTATCCATCGCTGAAGAACAAATCGTTTCCGAGGTGGTACAATCTCTTCCTCTTCCCAACAGACTCCTTCTGCCGATTTCCCCGACGTTGGATCCCCTTGGACGGGTGTTGATTATCGATGGCTCCAATGGGGCCATTTGGGTCATTGACCCGGAAAAGAGTCAGCCGTCGCAAACATTTCTTGCGTCCGGACAGGCCTCTCCTGTTCTGGAAAACCCGACAAAAATCTTTGCTGATTGGGGCCTGCATGTATATACATTAGATCCATCGCTCCAACGAATCTCCGTCTTTGATCTACAAGGACGGTTTGAAACATCATTTGATTTGGAAGCCGCTTTGACCGAGGCGGCGCACTCATCAGATGTGGAGTTCACAGATCTGGTAGTTGATAAAACAGGTTCTCTCGCTGTACTGGACCGTCTGGAGGGCCGGGTATTTATATTCGATCCAAATGGAAAACTGAACAGGGTACTCGGTGAAGACTTTACGGGAGATGAACGGCTTATCGCGCCCACAAACCTGGAAATCGATCCGGTGGGAAATCTTTATGTGGCCGACCCACCCTCCGGACGTGTTTTGCAGATTGGCCGGCAAGGCAGCTTGCTGCGTATTTGGAAATTGCGTGATGAGGAACATCCACAATCCCGCCCTACCGAGCTTGCCTATTCAAGCGGCGTTCTTTGGGTTGCCGATCCTGGTGAGAGAAGGATGCTGGCGCTCTTCCCGGGAAAGGTGGATTCAGAGTCCCGTCAATTAAAGATGTTGCGGTTCGAGTGGCTGGACCGCACCTCTCTGGAATTGGCCGGTATTGCGGATGGCCGTCTTTTAGTTCTGGATTCCCGGGGGCGACGGCTTCATCTCATTTCCGACCCATATTCTCAGACCGGCCGGTAGGGGGGCGGATGCGTTGTTACATCCGCTGTCTGCTCTTTATTATCTTGGGGGTTTGTTTAACCTCCCGCCTGGATGCCGGTGACGCGCCCGCCAAACAGCAGGTGCACCGACCCGGCCACGCCGCAATGAGGCTTTGGATTGAGGCCGCTGCCGAGACATTATATTTACCGCATCATCATATTGAGCCGCATTCCCTCGCGATGGAGTGGATGGGCCGCCGTTGGCTGTGCGGTGATTCTCTTCGCCTGGAGCCGTCGCTGGGATTTCTCATTTTGCCATTTGCCGCACCCGCGGCTGATTCGGCTGTGATCGAATATAATTACTTGCCGATAGACCTTCCCGTTATGTATAGCCATCGGCGCATTGAGGAAAGTACCGGTGGGGAGGCGCCCAAGGTCGTGGAGGAGCGTAAGAGTCCCAGAAATGCGCAACCGGATACAAAACTTAATATTTCGGGGAGCAAAACATTCAGTGTAGAGATGGGTTCCCAGCAGGACCTCGCCGTAGATCAAACATTAGATCTAACCATAACGGGCCGCGTTTCCTCCAATGTGAAGGTGCAGGCCATCCTGACAGACCGCGAGACCCCTCTGCAGCCTGAGGGGACCACTCGCGAATTGGAGGATCTTGACAAGGTTTATCTTCGAATCGAGGCCCCGGATGCCCAATTGGATCTTGGCGACCTGGAAATCGAGGAATCGGGTCTACGCCTTGCTTCATTCCAACGCCAACTGGAGGGCGTGGATGGTCGTGTTCGAATAGGATCGCATGAAACTCATGCCGTCGGCGCGGTTTCCAGGGGCCGTTTTCGATCTCTTGAATTCTTCGGCGCGGAGGGCCGGCAAGGCCCCTATGCTCTTCTGGGTAGAGAGGAAGATGGCGTCATCGTCGCGGGAAGCGAAGTCGTGTGGCTGGACGGTCAGAAACTGCAGCGGGGAGAAACAGAGAGCTATATTATCGATTACAGCCTTGGTGAATTGACCTTTACAAGCCGCCACCCGATGTCTGAACGTTCTGAGATCGTCGTCGATTTCGAGGTGTCACTCGAGTCCTACCGGCGAAGCCTTTATTCTTTGGCCCTGCGGTCGGTGATCCCCGGATCGCGTGGCCTCTGGAGAATACTCTACCTTCGAGAACAGGATGACCGCGCCCATCCCTTGGGCCTTGTTCTATCGGACGAAGAATCATCACTGCTCGAAGAGGTCGGGGATGGTATAGCACCGGGTCTTGATTCCGGGATTCAATATGTGGGTCCCTTGCACGGCGATTATGCGAAGGTGGAAGTGGACACTGTGTCCCAGGCGATATTCCGTTATATGGGCCCGGATAGCGGTTCCTATGTCGTTCATTTTGTCGAAGTAGGAGATGGAAGCGGTGATTACCTGGAAGCACATACCTATGGCGTTACCTATTATGTCTATGCCGGCGAGAATAAAGGGGATTATAAACCTGGCCGAGCGGTTCCTCGACCTGTAGCGCTCGAAGTGGGGGATATTTCCCTGGTTTTGGAGCGGGGTCTAGCGCGGGTCGAGGCCGAAGGCGCATTTTCACGTTACGATCGAAATGCATTTTCAGACAAGGATGATGGTGATAATGTCGATGGCGCCTATACAATAAATACAACATTGAAATCACCGATGCTGCGGATACTCGGGGGTGAGATCGGCCATTTTGAAACACGTCTGCGCGCCCGCCAGGTTGGCGACCGCTACCAAGCCCCGGGCCGCCTTCAATCCGGATTCTACGAAAAGGAATGGAATGCACCCTCCGGGACACTGAACGGCCGGGAGAGGGAACAGGGCGCTGAACTGCGTCTCGTAGCGACAGAGAAAGTTAACGTGGGAGCGGGCTGGGACCGGCTTGAATCTTGGTCCGGTTTTGAAGCACGGCGGCTGACGGCGGACTTTGCAATGGCCTCCTGGGCACGGCTTGAGGGGCGGATGACGCGTGTGGCTTCGGAAGACTCAATAGGTTTGAAAGGAGAACGGTCAACCGAACGGATCCGTGTCGCGGATAAAAACGGGCGTCTTGATTTTACCTATCTGAGGGAAAATTCGACATGGGGAAAGGGCGCGACAGCCACCGGATACCAATTCCGGGATCTTGATGCGACCGTTCGCCGGGGACAACCTGATCGTGGATTGAACCTGAGAGCCCGCATCAATTGGAGGCGCCATTGGGTATTGAATGGAGGCAAAGAGCAACGGGACAATGATGGTCTGACAACGGAACTGGAATCCGAATGGAGGGGGACTCCCTCTTTTCGAGCCGGAGCGCTTTTTGTAAGGCGTAAACTTCATTCCTACACGGAAAATCCCGGTCGAACAACCTATCTGGGCCAGTTGAATATTTCACAGTCATTATGGAATGGAGCCTGGACGACACAGTGGAGAACGGAGGCTACCTCACAGGCCGTAAAGATCCGGGATCAGATCATTACTTTTGTAGGAGAAAACCTAGGGCATTACGACGCATTGGGACGTTACATCGGCGTTGGGGACTACGAAGTCTTTTACAATGATCTAGGCGCCGAGGAACTCCAGTCGATTCTTGATGTCACGGGGAAATGGACGGCGGCTCCGGGCAAAAGAGTCAAGGAGCGCCGCCATCCAACCGGCAACCGATGGGTGAATGAAGCGGAGTGGTCTTTCTATCTGCGGACGCGTGTGGAAAGCCCGGAAAAGCTCACCACCATCATCGCTGAGCCGGGCCGCTGGTGGGGGCGGCATGGGGAGGCTTCCAGTGGATCAGGCAATATCCGCTCGGATATCCGGTTGTTAACCAGGACACCGGAATTCTCCCCCACCATCCGTTGGGAGGGAAAGACAAGAATCAACAGAAGTCCCAATGGCATTGAGGAGAGAGAGCAGACAAAGACCCTGCAACTATCCGCGACGTCATCCCCGCATGACCGGCTGCGCCTTGAAGGCAAGCAAATGTGGACGGATGAGGAACGCCGGACATCGCTGGGAAGCTTTCAGGGGTTGTCCGATACAGCCGGTTTAATCAAGAGGCGCACTGAACTGACGGCGGTTTACCGGGTCATTCGAATGATCCGACTGAGACTTCAGACAGCCGCAGTATCAGAAAGAGAGGAGACGATCACCAGAAGACACCTATGGGAATTGACGCCTGGTCTTGTCCTTAATTTGACCGGCGGCCGGGCCGAATTGCGCGTGAAGAGACTTTGGGCGACAGGCGATGAAACAACATCACGGATTTTCAATTTGGAGAAGCCGGGTTGGACGGTGCGCGCCACGGCTGATCTCCGTCTTCAAAAATACATTGACCTGAACTACTGGCTGGAAAGCCACCACCCGGATGAGGGAAAGGCTGTCGTCAGCAGCCGGGTTTCGGTACGGGCGATATTTTAACAAATATATGATGATATATTTTAAACATCAGCGTTGGGCGGGAATAGTGCGGGAGCTTTGTGCTATTATGCTCTTCATGCCTTTCTGGATCCTGCCGGTGACCGCGCAGAAATCACTTCCGACGAACATTGAGTTCGAGGGGGGCGATAACGACATCCGCAAAAAAATCCGGGATATTCTCTCCGTTCAAAGGGCCGGACCGTTTGATTCCAAGGAAGCTGTTAGCCGGAGAGAGGCTCTGCTTCATCTTATGGTCCGTGAGGGGTATTGGGGGGCTGAGATCAGAGGGCCCTGGACCGAAAATGATCAAGTGAATTGGCGTGTTGCACCCGGCCCGGTATGGTCGCTTACCGCTGTTCATATCGTGACGATCAAACCGGATTCACTGCCCATTGACTGGTTTCCAAGGAAAGATCGTATCCGTCATGATTTGGAGCAGGTCTACCGCATCAAGAGCGAGGCCTTCCTTAAGTCTGCTGATGATCTCCTATCCTTCTGGGATGATCACGGCCACCCTTTTGCGTCGGTTTCTTTTGTTCAGCCCGTTATGAAGGATGGTCAGCTGTCGGTGACGCTCGAGGTTGACCCAGGTCCTCTGGTTTTTGTGAAAGAGGTTGACTTTCGGGGGAGTCACCATACGCGTCCGGAATTTTTGAAGAGAGTGATACGGGCCTCTGCTGATCTCGACGAGCCATATGATGAGCGCCATTGGAAAAGGGGCACCGGCCGGCTTCAATCGCTGGGGCTTTTTGCGGGGATTTACGGCCCGCGTTTGGAACTGATCCCGGCGGAAGCGGCAGCCGGAAGCCTTTCCTCGCGGGTTGTCTATCAAATCGAAGCGGCCGCCTACAATCAATTCGAGGCGGTTGCCGGCTATTCGGGTCAGAACCGGACTCTGTCAGGAATTATACATATCAACTTGGGAAATCTCTTCGGCACGGGTCGTTCCTTTGGCTTGATGTGGGAGCGCCGGGAAAAAGACCACACGGGTTTTAATCTGAGATATGACGAACCGTCCCTCTGGAAGCTTCCTTTACGGTGGTATGCCGAGGTAGCCCATTTTTTAGAGGATACTCTATATACCCGCACCGATTTTAAAAGCGCCGTCTCTTGGGAAATGGACGATAATCTGTGGCTGGATGTCGGTTACCGGCATGAAAAAAATGTCGCTGCTGAATCGCTCGGTGGGAAAAACTCCCGATCCTCCTCTCTTTTTGGCCTGCGATGGGAGGGATTGGGGGGTGATCCCGATAGGGAAAAGGGACTCTCAGCCGGTTTATCCTATTCGACGGGAAAATCACAATCTTCCAGGGATGGTTTGGGGGAAGAGACGGTCCATGAGATCATGATGAAGGGTGAAGGCCGGCATCCCCTTCCTTTTTTGGGCGTCGGCCGTCTTTTGATTCAAAGTTCCAGCCGGATCCTCAAGAACCCGATTCCGATGTACGAGACCTATCTTATTGGGGGATCCCGGACGCTCCGAGGGTATCGTGAGGAAGCCTTTCGAGTTATCCGCTATGGTGTCTTTCAGATGGAAGTGGGTCCGCGGTTGGGTCCCGGGGGGGCGCGATGGCTCGTTTTTCTGGACACGGCCATCATCTCTCCTTGGGCGAGGGAGGATGGGATCCTGGGCTCGAAAGGCCCTCTCGAGACACACGGATCCTACGGGATTGGGATCAGATCCCTTTCACGGCGGGGTCTGGTTTGTATAGACTATGGTGTGCCCTGGGGGGAAGATCCCACGGCGGGGCGCCTGCATCTCTCTTTTAATGCTCCCTTCTAGGACCGTTTTGGGTGCGGTAGTGGTAGAATGATGAATCCGGTGAGGGCGAGATGACGCCGACCGCGTCATTCTGTGATGGAGCTGTAGACCGTCTGGAGGAATATGATGAAGCCAAACAATATAGGGGTTCCTTGGCATCACGGTGTCATTCTTGCGGGAGCCGCCATTCTTGTGGTTTTTCTCGCTGCATGTGGCGGGGGTGGGAATGATCCCATTGTGATAAAGATGGAGGGGAAGGAAATTCCTCTATCTATTGTCATCAGTGAATTCAACCGCGTTAACGGGGACGAAAGTTATGACGGGGCGACGCCGGGTGAGCGGCTTGCCTTTGCGCAAACTCTGGCCCACAAGGAAGTTGTGCTGAGTGAAGCGCACAAAATGGTAAAGGGGCCGTCAAAAGTAGCGCAGGTACAAATCCGCCGTTATAAGGAACGCCGGATCCTGGGAGCCTTTTGGGGAAATGCGATGAGTGAGAATGCCATCTCCCCGGACTCCTTGGCGTTTTATCGAAATCTCTTCGGCCAAGAGAGGCTTATCAGCCGGATTCAGGTCGGGACCACTGAATTGGCCCAGGAATTGATAGGGCGGATTCAAAATGGGGAGAGTTTCGAAAGCTTGGCGCGGGAATACTCCAGCGATACCGAGAGCCGGGACAGCGGTGGTCGCGTCGGCTGGATCCAATATGACAGCGATGGGTGGCAGGCGATGGCCCCTGTCATTTTTACAGAGATTCAGAAAGGTGAATTTTCAAGAATGCCCCTCTCAACCTTGACGGGCTATCACATTATACGCGTCGATGATATTCGTATGCGCGAGTCTTCACCAGAAAAGGAAAAGCAGTGGGAAGCCGCGGCCATCCAATTGTACAATCAGAATCTTCAGCGGAGCATTCGGGATAAGATGCTTCAATCCCGGAGTTTTCTCATGAATGATGATGCGCTCCGTATTATTCGGCGCGGCTTCTACGCATTCTGGGATTCATTGAATGCAATTCAGACAACAGTAGGCGGAGTTGAATATAGGGAACTTGATCCGCCGGGGGACAAATATTTTAATTCGGAAGAACTTTCAACAACCCTGTTTACCTACACTAACAGAGGTTGGTCGATCGCAGATTTTCTGGAGTCGCTCAATTACTGCGACTTGGAATTCTGGCCGAATAAATCTCCGACGGTGGAAGCAACGGCGCTCTATGTGAGAAGAAGAATGTTCCGCTGGTTCGCTGTTGAGGAATGCGAAGAGAGAGGCTGGGACAAGGATGCCTATGTTGTTGATGCCGTCGATCGGTACACCGAGAGAATGCTCCTCGATGATTATCACACGCAGGTTTTGGCCAAAGAGGTGGCGCCCACGGATGAGGAGATAAGGGTCTACTATGAGGCGCATAAAGCAGACTTTCTAAAACACGATATGGTTGATTTCGGCTGCATCCTCTATCCCGCGGGGGAAAAGGAACGGGCGCAAAGGGCAACAGGCCGCCTCCGCCAGGGACACACCTGGGAAAGTGTCGGACAAGAGGAATCGGTCATTCTGCCGGATGTCCGCTTCATTCCGGCGACAGGATTGACGCAGGGGGATGCGTTCCCCGAATTCGCCCATGTGGCCAAGCAATTGGTCGATTCAGGAAAGCTGCCGCTGAATACCTATAGTGATCCGGTGGAGGTCGTCGGAACATGGGCTGTTTTCCGGGTCACCTCGCGGGTGCCGGGAGAACCGCTGGCATGGGAGGTGGCAAAGATCTTTACCACCAAGATGCTGGTAGATGAAGGTGTTGACCGGCTGCTGGCGACGAAATTGCCCCTCCTCTGCAAAGCATATAAATTGGAGATCAATGAGGAACCTCTCAAAGAAGCCGCTTCCTAACGGGGAGTCCGAGCATTTCTCTGAGATCGTCTTCAGAGCGCACCGAAAGGCCCAGATCATGGGCCTTTCGGATTTTTGATCCCGGCTTCTCTCCGGCGAAAACAAAATCGGTTCGGGAACTCACGGTCGAGACAATACGCCCTCCCGCATTCTCGATGGCGGTTTTGGCCTCTTCCCGGGTCAATGTTGAAAGAGTTCCAGTCAAGACAACGGCTTTCCCTGAGAAGGGAGTGGCTTTCTCGTCTTTGCGCCCTTCGACAATCTTTGGTTTGACACCGCGTTCATTGAGTCTCTTCAGATAGGCTAGGCTCCGATCATTGTTGAAGTAGTCATGAATACTGCTGGCCATCACCTTGCCGATATTTTCCAAGTCTTCGAGATCTTCCAACCCGGCCTTCTGGATCATTTTCAATGATTTATACTTTGCGGCCAATATCTTTGCTGCGCCGGCCCCGACATGGCGTATTCCTAATGCAAAGAGAAAACGGTGAAGATCCGGCCGCCGGCTTTTCCGGATCGCTTCAACGAGATTCAGCGCCGATTTCTCTGCGAATCCAGGAAGTGACATCAGGTCGGCAGGATCGAGGATATAAAGATCGGATGCGTCATTGACAAGTCCGGCATCAACTAATTGATCAACAACCGCGGTACCGCACCCTTCAATATCCATCGCAGCACGGGAAGCGAAGTGAAGAATGCGACGTTTTCTCTGCGCGGGACAAAAATCGTTGGTGCAACGAACCGCGACTTCACCCTCTTCTCTTGAGAGAAGCTCCTTACAGATTGGACAATTCCTGGGAAAAGTGTAGGGCTTTTCCAATCCGCTTCTTCTATCGATGAGGACGCGCGTCACTTTGGGGATGATTTCACCCCCCTTTTCCACCGCAACGGTATCACCGACGCGGACATCGAGACGTTGAATCTCATCGGCATTGTGCAGCGATGCGCGATGTATCGTTGTACCGAGAAGCGCCACCGGTTCCAAATCGGCGACCGGCGTTACCGTTCCGGTCCGGCCAACCTGCAGTACGATATCCTTGATCCGCGTGATCGCCTCGCTCGTATCGAATTTGGCGGCAATGGCCCAGCGCGGCGATTTCGCCGTGAATCCCAACGATTGCTGGATATCCAAATGATCGATCTTGACGACCAGTCCATCGGTTTCATAGTCGAGTTTCTGCCGTTGGACATCCCAGTCACGCCAAAGACGGATGACCTCCTGAATCGATGCGGCGCGCTCAAGAAGCGGATTTACGGGAAAGCCGATGGACTTAAGCCAGAGCAAGCTTTCAATATGGCTGGCAAATCCGTGGTTGCCGGCCCCAACGAATGTATAAACGATGAGATCCATCGGGCGGCGTGCGGCCAGACTTGGATCGAGGAGTTTGAGAGTTCCCGCACAAGCGTTGCGTGGATTGGCAAAAGGCTTTTCCTGCCGTTGAAGGCGCTCGGCATTGAGGGTTTCGAAGGCCGAGCGGCGGAAAAAGACCTCCCCACGAACCTCGAGCTGCGGTGGGATGGCCGAATGTCCAGACCGAGATTGTGAGAGAACCAGGGGAAGGGAGCGGATGGTGCGGAGATTCTCGGTGACGTTATCACCTTGTGTGCCATCACCGCGGGTCACGCCGGTTTGAAAACGACCTTTATCGTAATGCAGCGCGATGCCGATACCGTCGATCTTCAATTCGATGGCGTAAGGACCCGGTTCCTGTTGTCCGAGAAACCGGCGAACCCTCACATCAAACTCGATGAGATCCCCTTCATTATAGGTATTATTGAGGCTGAGCATCGGCACCGCATGCCGGATGGATTCAAAGCCTTCAAGGGGTTTGCCGCCGACCCTTTGAGTCGGACTCGAAGGATCGTACAGATCCGGATTCTCCGATTCAAGGTGGATCAACTCATCCAGGAGGCGGTCGAACTCCCGGTCGCTGAGAATCGGCTGGTTTTCCACATAATAGAGCCGGTTGTGATGGTGTATCTGTCGGCGGAGCTCTTCTAACCGCCTTCGGATTTCGGCGTCGGCCATCGGATCGATCCCCTTTCTCCTCCAGTCCTGTTAGGATCGTAGAGGCGGGGGACCCAGAGGTGCAATCCTCACAAGGCACCGGTATTGAGGGAATCGGTCCGGTTCACTAGTCTCCAGGAGTCAGCGAAAGGGAGATATGAGAGCGCAGCGCGTCGTGATCATCATGCCGGCTCGGAATGAATCGCAGCGGATATCCAAAGTTTTGGAACAGCTTCGGGCGGCGTTGCCACAAGCGATGCCGGTCGTTATTGATGATGCTTCAGCGGATGACACGGCTGATGTTGCCCTCTCATTTGGCGCCCGCGTTCTTCATTTGCCGGTACATCTCGGTTATGGCGGGGCGCTGCAAACCGGGTACAGGTTCGCCGCCCGGTTGGGCGCCGATATCGTGATCCAGATGGATGCGGACGGCCAGCATGATCCGGTTTCGGGGCCCGACCTTCTGGAGCATCTGCTGGAGCAGCATTTGGATCTCGTCATCGGATCAAGATTTCACCCGGATGGCCCGAGTTACACTCTTTCACCGCTTCGGAAAATCGGGATGGGGGCTCTGCGATGGATGGCCAAGCAGTTGCTGCACACGCCGATTTCGGATCCGACATCCGGGTATCAGGCCCTTTCGCGGCGGCTGGTCGATTTTTATGCCGATTGGGAGGGATTCCCATCGGATGCCCCGGATGCCGATGTTCTCGTCTGGATTTCACGATGCGGGTTTCGGATCGGCGAGGTGCCTGTTATTATGCATCCCCGAACCGGGGGTCATTCCATGCATGGGGGATTCGAGCCGATTATCTACGCGCTCAAAATGGGGTTGGCCCTGCCTCTGTCCGCCAGCCGGGCCATCCGGCCTCAATCATCTGAAGATCCTAGGGGCGGAATCGCCGAGTGAGGGGAGAGGAGTCGAAATGGAGCCGCAAGCGCGCGTCTTCGTCATCCTGCTGAGTTTTTTAGTTGTTCTGGTTGTGGTACGCCAATTGCGGCGTTGGAATTTAGGGCTGGAAGTGTCGATTCTCTGGCTTTCCGTTGCCTTTGGGGGGCTCCTTCTCGCTGTGGCGCAGAAGCTGGCCGACCGCGTCTCCCATTGGATCGGTATACAATATCCACCGGCCCTCTTTTTTCTAATAAGTTTGGTCGGAGGGCTGTTCATCCTGCTTCGAATGTCATCCACCATGGCGAAGCTGGAACATCAGAATCAGAAGCTGGCGCAGGAGATCGCGATATTGAAACATGAAGTGGAATCCAGCGGGCGACAACCGGGGGGCAAAGTAGATTGAAGAACCAACGCTTCATTCAAGAAGTTTTTCAAGAAAACGGTGTTTTGGCAAGAGTCATAAGTGGTTACGAATGGCGCCCGGAACAGACCCGACTCGCCCAACGGGTGATGGAGACTTTCGATCGGACTGGAATTCTCATTGCGGAAGCCCCGACCGGCATCGGGAAATCACTGGCCTATTTGGTGCCGGCGGCGCAATGGGCCCTCAAGAATGGCCCGGTCATCGTTTCCTCATACACAAAGACCCTGCAGGACCAGATTATAAAAAATGACGCACCCCTCCTTTCGCGGTTGGTCCATCCCGACCTGCGCGTTGCGGTTCTTAAGGGACGGGGGAATTATCTCTGCCGCCGAAGATGGGAAATCTTCCGGCAGGAGGAAGGGTCGTCATTGGATGGCCAGTACCTGATCCAGCGTTTGGAAGGATGGGTCAAGTTAACCGAGACGGGAGATCTGGCCGAGGTGGCCGATCTGGGCCGGCGTGCCTATCGATCTCTCCGGCGGATCACCTCACATCCACGCTTTTGTCAAAACGGCGTCTGCACGCCCGAGACGGGATGCTTCTACAATACGGCCCGGCGGCGTGCCATGGATTCGCAGATTGTTGTCGTCAATCACAGTCTCCTTCTGGCTGATCTTGCCATCTCGGGTGAAATTCTTCCCGAATCGGAGGCCATCATTATCGATGAGGCCCATCACCTGGCGGATGTCGCCCGTCAGAGCCTTTCGATTCAGCTCAGCCGCCGCGAAACAGAAGAGGCGCTGAGAGAGGCGGGTGGACTGGGAGAGCCCGGGGCCACTGACGCCTTGCGCCGGTTGGTCCGCGATTTGGCCCCTCCGGTCCGGCGAACTGAATGGATGGGTTCCCTTCGCCGCATTGAAGAGGCCGTTCATCGATGCCATGAGCGCACCGACTTCATTTTCCGAGGTCCACAGGATCCGATCCCGGAGAATGGATTCCGGCGCCGCTACCGCACGGCGGATGAATCTCCCCTGCCGGCCGCGGAGACGGAGGATCTTCTGGGCGGTTTGTCCGAGATTGGGAGGGGATTGAGCAATCTTTTGGAAAGCCTTGAGGAGCTGGCGCCCGCCGGCGAACGGGATAACGAGCAGTGGAATCGCGTCCGGACCGGTATTGAGGAAATACGGAATTCTGATGCCGCGCTCCGGCATCTTCTCTCTCCTGATGATCCCGGCCGGGTGTATGCCTACGATCATGCGCCCGAAACCGGGCTCGTGCTCAAATCGATACCGCTCGATATCGGTGAAGACCTTCGAGAGAAGCTCTTTTATCAAAAGCAGATTTCGGTGCTGACCTCAGCGACGCTGGCGGTGGGGGATTCAGTCGAATATATGACGCGCCAGGTGGGGCTCAGCCCCACCGATTACATGTCGGCGATCTATCCAAGCCCTTTTAAGATGCAGGAACAGGTTCTGTCGTTGGGATTCAAATCAGGCCCCAATCCCAACTCAAAGAATTTTGATACCTATGTCGCCGAAGTTGTCGAGAAGATTGTACAAAAAACCCCCAGAAAAACACTGGTACTCTTCACATCCCGGGATCTTCTCAGCCGCGTTGCGGAGAAACTCAGGAGTGCACTTCCCAAAATGAAAATTCTAGAGCAGGTCCGCGGCGGCGAAGAGGGCGCGCAACTCTCGGAGAGTTTTCGCCGATCACACCGGGCCGTCCTTCTGGGAACGGCGAGTTTCTGGGAGGGTGTTGATTTTCCAGGCGCCGATCTGGAGATTCTGGTCCTCACCCGGCTTCCTTTCGCCGTGCCCTCCGATCCACTCGAGGAGGCATTGACCGAGGAGATCCAAGTGAGCGGGGGACAGGCTTTTCAGGAGCGGTCCCTGCCGCAGGCGATCTTGAAATTCAGACAAGGGTTTGGGCGGCTCATTCGACGCCGGACGGATCGCGGCGTGTTTCTCGTTCTGGATCCAAGGTACTGCCTCAGCGGATATGGACCGAATTTTCAGAAATCCTTGGATGTGGAGTCGCGCGCCATGCGATCGCCGGATGAGGCGGCGGATGCGGTTTATAAATGGTTCGCTCAAGATTCTTCAGAAGGAGGCACTTCATCATGATAACACAGAATTCAGGCCGTCCTCGCAAAGTGAAAGCGCCCCATGGCACGGAACGAACCTGCAAGGGTTGGGGCGCCGAAGCGGCAATGCGTATGCTGATGAATAATCTTGATCCCGAGGTGGCGGAAAAGCCGGATGAACTCGTTGTCTATGGGGGCCGCGGGAAAGCCGCCCGTTCTTGGGAATGTTTCGATGCGATTGTTAAATCCCTCCAGGAATTGGAGGATGACGAAACCTTGCTTGTACAAAGCGGGAAGCCGGTCGGTGTTTTTAAAACACATCCCTGGGCGCCGAGAGTATTGATCGCAAATTCAAATCTTGTCGGAGACTGGTCAACTTGGGATGTCTTTCGGGAATTGGAAAAGCAAGGGCTCATGATGTATGGGCAGATGACGGCCGGATCCTGGATATACATTGGAACGCAGGGTATTTTACAGGGCACATTTGAAACCCTGGCTGAGGCCGCGCGCCAGCATTTTGATGGAACTCTCCAAGGGAGTTGGGTTCTCACCGCAGGTTTGGGCGGGATGGGAGGCGCCCAACCCTTGGCGGTTACGATGAACGGCGGTGTCGCCTTGGTGATCGAGATCGATGAGGCCCGCATCGAACGCCGGATTCAAACACGTTATTTGGACCGCTGGACAAAGAATCTTGATGAAGCCTTGACCTTGGTTGAGGAGGCCGTCCGGAATCGAACGGCTCTCTCCATTGGTCTTCTCGGCAATGCCTCCGACATTAAGCCGGAAATCCTGCGCCGTGGATTAAAACCGGATATGGTTACAGACCAAACCTCAGCGCATGACGCCCTCAATGGGTATGTTCCGGGCGGGATGAGCTATAAAGAAGCTCTTCAATTGAGGGAAAGTGATTCGAAGGGATATATTAAAGCCGCCATGGAGTCGATGAGGCGGCATTGTGAAGCCCTGGTGGGATTTCAGAATCTGGGCAGCGTTGTTTTCGATTATGGAAATAATCTGCGGGGCCAGGCCAAGGATGCCGGCTATGAGGAAGCCTTTAGTTATCCTGGTTTCGTCCCCGCTTTTATCCGGCCCCTCTTCTGCCGGGGTAAAGGGCCCTTCCGCTGGGCCGCCCTGTCCGGTGACCCGGCCGATATTCATCGGACCGATCGGGCCATCCTCGAGACATTCCCGCAGGATCCGATCTTGGCTCGCTGGATTCCAATGGCCGCTGAACAGGTCGCCTTTCAGGGGCTTCCTGCGCGCATCTGCTGGCTGGGTTATGGAGATAGAGCGCGGTTCGGCCTGGTCATCAACGATCTGGTCCGCCGCGGTGAAATCTCAGCCCCCATTGTCATAGGGCGGGATCATCTCGACGCCGGTTCGGTCGCCTCACCCTACAGGGAAACTGAAGGGATGAAGGACGGATCGGACGCGGTCGCTGACTGGCCTCTCCTTAATGCGCTGGTGAATACGGCCAGCGGGGCGACGTGGGTCTCCATCCATAACGGCGGCGGTGTCGGGATCGGTAAGGCGTTGCACGCGGGCATGGTCGTGGTCACCGACGGGACCGATCTGGCAGAGGCCAAATTGGAACGGGTTTTGACCACCGATCCGGGAACGGGTGTCATCCGGCATGCCGATGCCGGCTACGATGAAGCCGTTGATGAAGCCCGCAAGAACAACATTATCATTCCAATGTTAAAACAGCGGTGACGGCTTGATTATATTGCCTCGTTGGGGGATGCCGAGCGCTCTTGTCACCCGGACTCCGCATTGATCTCCGGCGCCCGCAGACGCCTCACAAGGCCCGGATACTCCTTCTCTGTCCCGAACTTCAACCGGGCGAAATACTCCTGCCTGAAGAAGCCGGTCGTGACGACATCATAGCCGCGGTCCCGGGACTGGCTGCAGAACTCTTCCATCAAGGCCGCGCCCAGACCGCGCCCGCGCCGGGAGTGGCCGATCACGATTTTCTCCATATGCACTGCTTTGGGTGAGAACTCCCGATAGAAAAGACCCCCAAGGACATGCTCTTTCTGATCGACGAGGAGGAGATAATCATGATCCGGCTGAAAGTGGACATGCAGACCCTCCTCCTGGAAGTGCTGATGTAATTGTACAATCTCTGAAGGCTGCGCCGGCGGCCGGATCCATACCTCGTTGCCCAGACTGTCCCGCCGGGCGATGATCAGCTCCAATTTGGGTCCGGTGCCGCGGTCCAATATCATCCAGGCCGCTTCCCGGCCGGGGGTTAGGCTTCCATAGGTCAGCCGAGCGAGAAAATAGACCTCATCCTCTCCCAAAGGCAGTTTCTGGTGGAGATTTGTAACCCAATCGAGCAGTCCATCGAATCCGATACGATGTTTCCTTGCCTTCTGAAGCAAAGCCTCCAATTCCAAAACCAGCTCTTTTCTCGCGTCGGCGAACACGGTCTCCAGAAAAACGCGGATCCGGGTTTCAGGATAATCCGTTTCCATTGAGGTCAGATGATATGTTTCATAAATCTCACTGAGAGTGCGTGCCTTCGCGACCCAGGAAACCTCGGGATTACGCTCAATCCAGCGATGGTAACGGGCGGCAGCCATCGTCAACCGCCGGGCGCGGAATCCTCCCGCGGCGACATTCTGAAGATAGGTTTCCAAATCTGCCTTCCAGGTGACACCCTCAAAGCGCGCCTCCAATTCCAGGACTCCGGCGAGCAGGGGGATACCCTCGGTGGGGCCGACGGCTTCCACAAAAGCCGAGAAGAGGATGTCCCAGGTCACGATGCCTTTTAAGGAGGGGCGGTCATTTTCTATATATTGTACAAATCGTTCCCAGAGAACTTCGAAAAGCCGGCGGAGGCTGCCGGCTGTCTCCAGCGGTCCGAGCGACAACAGGCGCGTGCCCTCCTGATAGTCATGAAGCGGTGCACCGACACGCCGGGGGGATGGATCGGAGAGCATCGAATGACGCCCGGTGCGATCCCAAAATTCAATGAACGCGGTAAGGGCGCTCCAGGCCAGATGAGTCCAGGCGCCGGCGCGGCCGCGGGGATCGCGGCGGATGACCTGTTGCTCCAATTGATCCAGAAGAACATCAACCGGCAGGAAGGGTGAGGTCATGGATGTCCATACACCATATTGTTTCCAATACCCGCCGACGTGCGGTGTCAAGGGACCGCGGGGACCCGAGATCTCAAGCAGCAGATACCACCAGATATCCTCCAGTATTTTCTCGGGCGGACGGTCCATTTCAGGACGCAGTAGAAATTCGCAAGTGGCCCCACCAGGTAAATTAACAATAACTCTGAGGATTTGTTGATCGCGGCTCCACTTCTCAGGTTCTACAAATATAGAGGCTTCATCCAGGCGGCGGGCCGACAAGGAACCGCCGCTGAGAACCTCCACGGCGTCGGCGACACAGGCGGTTTTTGTCAGGAGCCGCCGGGTGCGGTTTCGAATCTCAGGCCGGAGCGAAGCGCTGAATTGTATATGTTCCACGCGGACCAGGGGCATCTCCGCCTCGAGTTCCCTGCGATAATTCTCACGGAGTTCAAAGAGCAGCACCCGGGCCCTCAACCGCATCGGCTCCGGTCCGAGAAAATACCAGCTGGCCAATGCTTCCCGAATATAGGGATAACACTGAGGCCGGCGCGGTCCCATAAAGCGGAAGAATTCCAGCAACCATTGTCCCCGCGTCGGGTTTTTGGGGTGGTCTCTCACCTCCTGGCAGGCCATATGGCTGAGACGCCGCAGCTGCGCCGGCGAGAGCGAAGCCTGGGTTATCCGAGCAAAAATCTCTTCGTCGATTGATTCAGGATGACGATCGGCGTAGGAGGCGAGGGTCTGCTCAAGCTCCTTCTCGGATTCCCGCGGGAGGAGATGGATCAAAGCCTCGGTGGCGACGGGAAGGCGTGCATCCGTCAGTAGCCGCCGCAAAAGGCTCCGGGAAAGCTGCGAACGATCAGGTGAGGGAGAGTCGAGCAGCGAGGCGATCCACTGAACCGCCGCAACCGCGGTTTGCTCCTCCGACCATTGAGCCGCCGTCAAGGCCCGGTGCAGGCATTCCAAACCAAGACATTGTTGAGCGTCTGTTGGAGACCAAATATTAATGACATCGGACCATGAGCCGGGTGATGCGGCTTCCACAACAAAGGGCTCGCGAACCGTCCGCCGGCGGCGCGGGAGACGCAGCAGGGTCCCATAGAGGAAATCGACCAATTCAACATTTCCCAGCCAAAGGACCGGAATCCGGAGAAAATCCTCCAGATCAAGGTGATGAAAACGTCCTGACCCGGCTTGATAGACCAATGATCCAACTTGGATTATCCCTCCAATCGGATCCAGCCACTTCAAGGTCAGTGTTTTCTTTTCACCATGCCAGGCCAAACCACTCGGTATCGCTTCAAGATCACCAATCGTTCGTCCAATATGCCGGAAGATCCACTCGGGAACCCTCACTTCAACTTCGTTGACAAGCCCATGCCAGCCGGCGCTGCGGTAGAGTTCGTGAAGCAGATGTGAAAAATGTTCCTCCACCGTTTCCCGGCGCGGGGTTCCCTTGGCTGTTAGTTCACCACGATCGATATCGAGCGGTCTTGGAAGCAGCGCAAAGTCAACGATGCGCTCATAAGATGCGAGGAAACGATTGACAGAAGCAACAATATTGGAAATACGCTCCCGGACATCAGGGTCGCCCGGAGGGGCGTCTCCGCGAGTGTGGATGAGCACGACATTGAAGGGACGCCCGTCACCGACGAGGACCGCCTGCTCGACTTCGGGAAATGATTGAAGCAGATTCTCCGCCCGCTGCGGCGCGATCGTTTCTCCTTTTACATTTTTAAAGAGGTCTTTCTTTCGTCCGACGATGGAATAATAACCTCTGCTATCTATCGCCGCCAGGTCACCTGTCGCGAACCAATCAACCTCGGGATTGTTGGTGTCAGGATTCTCACTGTCATAAATACGGGCGACATAAGGACCCCGTAACAAAAGCTCTCCATCTTCTGCTATTTTTAATTCGATCCCCGGAAGGGGCGGACCGACGCTGCCGGCGGCATAATTCCCCGGGGGAGTCATAGTGATTCCCCCCGTCGCTTCGGTCATCCCAAAACCGCTGACAAGATCGATTCCCATATCTTGGAAAAAGTGAAAGATGGCGGGATCGAGATATCCGGCCGCGGATAACCCCCATTTCAGGCGTCCGCCGGTGATTTCAGAAACAAGCTGTTGAACAAGATGTTGGGGTCCATCTTTGGCCGTTCGGGAGGTGACCATCTCGTACAGCTGAATCCATTTCTGGGGGACACTGATAAATGAAGTGGGGTGGTATCGGTTAAGGGCGCGCAGCATTCCATCGCGGGAGGGATCGAGTAAAAAAACATAGGTAGCCCGCCAGAAGATGGAACCCAGCATCTCGAACCAGCGCCCAAAAGTGTGCGCCAGAGGGAGGAAACAGAGAAACCGATCATCGGACCCCAATTCTGGAAGAGCCAGGGCCCGGGCGATTCTTTTACTCACCAGATTCCGGTGTGTGAAAATGAGTCCTTTGGGGCGACCTGTCGTGCCGGAAGTGTACATATAAGTCGCGATATCGGCAGGTACAACACGTGATTCCCACTCTAAAACGGTTTCCATAGGGAGATCTTGGCCCATCTCCAGGAGATCATCAGGATGAAAGATATCCGAACCTTCACAGTCCAAGACGACGACACCTTTTAGACTGGGGCATCGCTCCGCCCACGGATGGATTTTTTCGAGCTGTTGAAGGGTTGATACAATAAGAAGGGAGGGCCGTGTTTCCTGAAGAACCTGCTCAAGGTGCTCCGGGATCATGCGGGGAGGGATGACTACATTGGGGATCCCCGTTGTCAAACAGGCAAGATCAAAGAGGGCTCCTTCCAATCGATTTTCAGAAAGGATCGCCACCTGAACCGGCCGGGTTTCTTCCTTCCAGCGGCCGTCGGACTCGCGCAGAAAGGCGTTGAGACCTCTGGCGATGAGTTCTATCTTCTCCTCTGCATCGCGCCAGGAAACTTCTTTAACAAAACGTTCTCCAGGCTCCAGGAAGAGGGTCTTGTTGGGCTCAATAGAGGCGTGCGTACGAAAGAGAGCTCCGGTCGTCCATCGGGCGGCATTGATCGCTTCAAGCGACCAATTCATCCAACGATCCACCGCTGCGTGTCGAGCGATATCTTTGCGGAGGGGCGACAGGTGAATGAGGGTCAAGAGGGCGCGATGGAAATCCAGTTCTTCGTTCGACGCGACCCCGGCGCTTTCCGCCGCGCCTAGAAGAGTGGGAGAGAGATTGTCAAAAATGGAGGGCGCTCGGCGGCCCCATACTAAAAGGTCTTTCAACATCAGTGACAAGTCGGCGAAGCAGCCTCTCTCCGGTTTCTGGTGGGCTGCTGCAAGACGGCCCCGCAGATTTTCGGCGAATCTTTCCGGACTCTCTTCCCTGCGTGGTACCATGGCGGCTCCACTTTCCTTTTAATCCCTGCCGCTTATTGTCGGCCGCTCCATGCAGGCCGCTTAACCGGCAACTCTTCCTCTGGTAACCTAACCATATTTACGGCAGAGGAGGCGGGGCAGGCAACAAGCATACACTGGGCCGGTTTGAGAGGGGAGGGAACTCTCATGCAGGATGTCGATCTGTTGATCCGCAATGCCGGGCAAATGGCGCCTCTATCAGATGGCGAGGAGGGGCCGCTGCCGGGCCGGCGGATGGATCTTTGGACTCTCGTAAAAGACGGTGCCATTGGGGTTTTGAAGGGTCGCATTGTGGCGGTGGGTGAGACATCCGACGTACTGTCCCGCACCCGGCTTCAAACCGGGGGGGTCGAGGTTGATGCGAGCGGCTGTACGGTCATCCCGGCCTTCATTGATCCGCATACACACGTCCTCTTTGCCGGAAGTCGCGAGTGGGAGTTTGAGGAAAGACTGCGGGGCCGAACCTATATGGAGATAGCCCAAGCCGGGGGAGGCATCCGGTCTTCCGTCCGCATGTTTCGGCAAACTTCGGACGAGGAGATTCTCCGCCAGAGTCATCGCCGGATCGATCGGATGATCGGTCTTGGGACGGCGGTGATTGAGGTGAAATCGGGGTATGCTCTCTCGGTCGATCAGGAACTCAGGGCTCTGCGGCTTATTAGGAAATTGGCCGAACGTGTCCCCGTTGAAATTCACGCGACTTTTATGGGGGCGCATGAGGTGCCCGATGAGTACCGCGACCGTAAAAGCGAATATATCGATCTCGTCATCCACGAGATGATCCCAAGAGTCGCGGAAGAAGGCCTGGCCGAGTTTTGCGATGTTTTTTGTGAGGAGGGAGTCTTTTCCGTCGCTGAATCAGAGAGGATTCTTAACGCGGCCGCGCGCTATGGGCTGCGGGCCAAGCTTCATGCCGATGAACTGTCGCCCCTGGGCGGAGCCGAGTTGGCAGGAAAACTGCGCGCCGTGTCAGCCGACCACCTCCTTCATCCGTCGGATAACGGCCTGCGGGCCATGAAAGAGGGTGGAGTCATTCCGGTTCTGCTCCCCGCGACAAGCTATAGTCTCCATTCTAAAACCTACGCCCCTGCAAGAAGAATGATTGAGATGGATCTTCCGGTCGCTCTCGCGACGGATTGCAATCCCGGCTCCTCAATGACCGAATCGATGCCCTTTGTCATCAGCCTTGCTTGTCTCCAGATGGGCTTGACGCCGGCGGAAGCCCTGTCCGCGGCGACCCGGAACGCGGCTGCCGCCCTGGGGATAGAGAAACAGGCCGGAAGCCTCGCCGTCGGTAACAAGGCCCACATTCAGATCTTAGACGCCCCATCCTATGCGACCCTGCCCTACCATATCGGGGTCAGTCACGTCCGGGATCTCTTCATTGACGGCAAGGGCGTCTTCCGGGATGGGCAATTGATTTCGATTTGAGTGGCAAAAGAGATCGAGAAGAAGGGGCAGGTGGACGATAAGTTGAGACGAATCCCAACCGGATTGGGTTCCGGAAGAAATGGCAGGACCTTACCTTAGGGAAACGCCTTGGAAAAAAACGTCGCCCTCAGGCGCCAAGCACAACAACGGCAGAAAGAAGGTCGTCTCGAGGAAGCCCTCAGGGATTGGGTGAGGATTCTATCCTCCAACGAGCCCGATCCCTACGACTTTGTCGCCGTCGGCGATCTCCTACTACGCCTTGACCGTAGAGAGGAAGCCCGGTCTCATTATGAGGAGGCTTCAAAACTCTATGAACGTCTTGGATTCATTCGTAGTGCCATCGGAACCACAAAAAAGTTGGTTCGGATGGGGGAGACCGACGGAACCACCTTGTTGCGGCTGGCCCATCTCCACGTCGTCGAAGGTTTCGGCGCTGAAGCGGCGGAATATGCCCGATCTTTCCAAAAGACCCTTCGTACCGAAAGTCCACCGGACCCTGAATATATAGAGCTTCTGGAAACCTTGTTCACAAAGGGGTTGCGCTCTCCGGATCTCTCTCTGACCCTCGTTGATCTGTACGAGAAGAGTGCCCGCATCGATGAGGCGGCTCGGGAACTTCATGTCCTGGCCGGCCTATTGATGAAGGGAGGCAAGGTAGAGGAGGCTGAACGGGCGCGGGGAAGAGCCGAAAAATTGAAGCCCGGCTCGCGGTGTGAAGAGGCACTTGATCAGGATGCTGAATGGGAGGATGTCCCCAGCGGATTAGGCGCCACGGGCGCCGGTTCAGAGCCAAAATCACCGGTACCGGAGGAGGAAGAGGTTCCAGAGACCTCGGGTCTGCGTTTGGTTGATTCAGCCGCTAAAGAAATCTCGAACCGTCGTGCTTCCGGCCCCGTGCATGGCGACATCCAACTGGTTCCGCCGGCCGCCCCGGCCGCTGATTCGAAAGATCTTGAAGAACGGGCGCAAGCAGCCCTCGAGAATGAATCTTGGCTGGAAGCTGTCTCGCTCCTGGAGGGGATTCTCTCAAAGGATGAAGAGCGGCCCTCTGTTCTTGAGAAACTCATTGAAGGGTACCGGCAGCTTGGCAATAATGCTTTGACGATTACCGCTTTAGAGCGCTTGGCGCTCTATTGCGAATCGCATGGCGTGGAATCGAAGGCACTGGAGTGTTGGAATAAGATTCTGGGATTGGATTCAAATCATACCGAGGCGCGTTTGCGCATTGAAGCGCCGCCGAGGGCATCGGAACCTTCCTTTGTCGTGGTTACGAATCAGTCCAAAATCCAGCCCAATGCGCCGATGCTGGATGTGCAGGAATTACTTAGGGATTTTCAGGAGCAAGTTGTACAACAAATTCCGATGGAGGATGGGGAAAGCCATTACACTTTGGCGCTCTCTCATCATGAAATGGGGCTCTATAATGAAGCTTTGGAGGAACTGGACCGAGCCCTGCAATCGTCGAAATTGGACCACGATTTGGAGATGCGTTGCCGGGAGTTGGAAGAACGGTGCAAAAGCTCCAAGGAGAAATCCTCTTCAGCCTCTTAGGATTTTCTACTATCTAGCCTTCTGTTCCCTGTATTTCTATTGCAATCTTCTCACCGCCGCGGCCGATGAGCCAAAGCCAAGGAAATCTCCCAAAGCACACATCACTCCAACAGAGAAATTAGATACCGCAGCCGATTCTCTTCTGGCTCCTGACAGCTTGGAGACCGCCTCTCCAGACACAATGGTATTACATTCCTTTCCGCCGGTTGAACTTCCATTGTTGAGGCCGGATTCTCTCCCCGCTGCTTGGTTTGGAGCTGTTCTGGATTCTGCGGCCCTGCAAGATGTTGCCGGCCAGGGACTCGACGAGGAGATCTATCGCGAATTTCTGATCAATCGAGAGTTGTCTGGATCCATGGGCGCGCCGGAACGATTCTACAGATCCGGTTTGGGGTGGGAAATGTGGACAGAGTTGCGGGATGGAGCGCCCGTTCAGGATCCCTCGGCCCCTTGGGACCATCTGCCGACGGAAGCGCCCTTATTGTTAAACTCAATCTCCCTGCTTCCCTACGATCCCGTTTGGGCGCCGCTTGCCACCGGGGTTTCGGGTATTCTCTATCTGGAAAGCATGAGTGCCGAAACAGGGTTGCCCAGCGGTTTCCGTTTGACAACAGGCCCTTATGGAACAACGACGGAGGAGGCTTGGATTGAACGCCCCTTTATCAAGGGCTCCCGTTTGGCTTTCCTTTACTCTGATTCCCGTTCTGATGGAAGAGTTTTCATCGGACCCCACCGTGGTCAGAATCTTTTGTTCCGCCTCAACCGGCCTATCGGCCGGAGCCGCCATCGACTGGAATGGGCTCAAAACAGCTCGGAAGTCTGGTGGATCGGGAATCGAAAACTTCGATGGGACACAAATGAGCTGCGGGCCAAATCCGCTTTTGCATTGGGACATCATGGGGATGTTGAGGCGCGTTTCCAGAGATCAGTACGCCAGTTTCTCTGGTATGACTACGAGGGACGAACCCGCCGGCGTGAGGAAATTTATGATGCCTCCTTCTTTTGGAGGCGCGCGGGATTGGGTGGACGGCTCGAGGGTTCCGGCCGGGGAATCGTGAGTCACCGTCGGTGGGATATTCCTGCCGCATCCACCCGAACCACAGAGGATGTCGGCATAGCTTTTGCGATGGGATGGAGGGGTGGGCCGGAATCGTCGCGGATTCGTCTTTCCACCGGTCTGGAGGTCCGGCGATACGATCAGACGTGGGTCGAGCCGGTGGGTTCGATGGGTTATCGAGGGCGGTTTGGGGACTGGATCGTTCAAAGCGATCTATGGAGTGCGGTTCAGGTCCCAATGGTGCCCACCGAATCCAATGCCTATTCGGAAATCCTCCTGCGCGGGGCTCCATCAGACTGGATGGGACGGGGGAGAGAGCTGGAAAGAGTGCATCATGGGGAAATCGGCTGGGGCTACGCCGGCCGGGGAGCAGGGCATGGAGAGCTGGCTAACAGTAATCCAATCATTGAGATAGCCACATTCTTTGAGGATCATTATAAACCATGGCCCATTCTTTTTGTCTCGACCGAGTCCCTGGAAAACCTGGATCCCGCCATGGGCGACTGGGATCGGTTGGCCCTGGAGGGCCGGCTTCATTTGGGGTTGCCTTGGAATTTCCAGCTGAGCGGCCGCGTGACTCGGATCCTTTCACCCGCCGATCCCCTCGAAAGATTCTGGCTGCCCGCATGGACAAGTCTCATCACGTTGGGTTGGAGGGCGCCCCTGTTCGGGGGGGACCTCCTGCTTGACACAAGGATCACCTGGATCGGCCGGGATAAGTGGAATACCCCCTACGGGGAGGTGCCTTGGGATGACATTCTGGAGGGAGAGGTGCGGGGGCGGATCGGGCAGGCTTCCTGGTTTCTCCTCTTCAAAAATCTGGAGGATGATTATCGGGAATCCTCATCCTATGTCGAGGGCTGGATGTCGCGGCCTCTTCAGAGCGCGTCAGCTGGAATTACCTGGCACTTCGATAACTGATCCAGAGCGGATCCCATCGGCCGATCGATGTTGTTGACATCCTCGGAACGGCGGTTGTTGCTGGCCCTCATTCTTCTCTTGGCCTTTGGTTATGCTATTGATCTCTTGGGGATAAGACCGGCGATCGAAACTCCTCCTGTCCGGCAGGAACTGCCACCGATTGAAGAATCTCCCATCCGTCAAGGAAAGATCGACCTGAATCGTGCCGATTCCCGGGCCTTGCAGTCTTTGCCGGGTATCGGCCCCGCCATGGCCGGCCGCATCCTCGATTACAGGAGGGAGAGAGGGCCCTTCAGAGATGTCGTAGAACTCTTGCAGATCCGGGGTGTCGGCGAGAAGACGTTGGAGCGTTTGCAACCCTATCTTTGCATCGACAAAAATTCCCCACCCGATTCCTGCGGAAGTTTTTAGGCCGACTGACCGATAGTGATAGATGATTGATGGGAAAACGTCTTCCTATCAAGAGGGCGGATGCTGCCCGGAATGGACTGATCTCATAATGAACTTTTCAACATCCAAGCAGGGAGAGCTTTGGTGAAGCAAGACATCATTCTCAAACTCCTAGAGATTGGACTCCTTGAAGAAGAACAGATTCGGGCCGCACAGCGGCTGGAAGCGAATGAGGGGGGGTCTGCTCTATCTCATCTTCTTCGGATGGGGATTTTGACCGAAGCGGATCTTGTCAAATTTCTCAGCACACATTTTGGATCGGCCGGAATTCATCTGGATAACACGGATATTGACGAGGAGACGATTAAATTAATTCCGGCATCGGTCGCCACAAAATACCAGGTATTTCCGGTCAAAAGAGAAGGCCGAAAGCTGACATTAGCGATGGCCAATCCCGGAAACTTCTTTGCAATCGATGACATAAAGTTCATCACCGGTTTGGAAGTCCAAGCGCTTGTAACAACTGAGACACAGATCCGTCGCGCCGTTGACCGTTATTACGATCAAGCCGAATCAATGGCTGATGTGATGAAGTCGATCGAAGATGATGTCGAAGTTGTGGACGACAAGGCGGAGGAAGACGGGTCCGAGGGGGATGTCGGTGCGGATGAGGCTCCGGTCGTCAAGTTTGTCAATTCACTCATTTCCGATGCCGTGCGGCGGGGAGCGTCGGATATCCATATTGAACCCTACGAAAAAGTTTTGCGGGTCCGTTTCCGCATCGATGGAACGCTTTATGAGCTCATGCGGCCTCCCTTCCGACTTCGATCCGCCATTATCTCGCGATTAAAAATCATGGCGGATCTCGATATCGCCGAAAAACGGATTCCTCAGGACGGCCGCATAAAAATCCGCCTGAAAAATAAAGTCGTTGATCTCCGTGTTTCGACCTTGCCCTGTGTTCATGGTGAAAAGGTCGTGATGAGAATCTTGGACAAATCGAATTTGAATGTCGATCTCACGCGGCTTGGCTTTCAGGAACAGGCTCTTTTTCATTTTGAAAAGGCGATCAAGGCACCCTTTGGGATTGTACTGGTGACGGGGCCGACCGGTAGCGGAAAGACGACAACATTATATTCCGCCCTAACCCAGATCAGCAAACCGGATGTCAACATTATGACGGCTGAAGATCCGGTAGAATACAATATGGACGGCATCAATCAGGTCAATATCAATGAGGCGGTTCACCTGACGTTCGCGTCGGCGCTGCGGGCTTTTCTCCGGCAGGATCCGAACATTATCATGGTCGGTGAGATTCGGGACGGCGAAACCGCGGGCATCGCGGTAAAGGCGGCCTTAACGGGCCACCTGGTTCTTTCGACTGTTCATACAAATGATGCCCCTTCGACTATTGGCCGGCTCATCGATATGGGAGTGGAACCATTTCTCATCTCATCATCGATCAACATTATTCTGGCCCAGCGTCTGCTGCGCAAAGTCTGTAAGCATTGCCAGGCACCTGTGGTGCTTAATGCGGAGACAGCCCACGAACTCCAAATACCTCTCGATCGGCTGAAATCGGCCAACATTGTCCGGGGAAAGGGGTGCATGGAGTGCAACGACACGGGATATAAGGGCCGTGTTGGAGTTTACGAAGTGATGCCCATGACTCCCCGCCTTCGCGAGATGGTGCTGGAAAGAGGTTCGGCACTGCAATTAAAGCGGCAGGCTATGAGAGAGGGTATGTTGAGTTTACGAATGGATGCCTTACTAAAAATGGAAGCGGGGATTACCTCACCTGAAGAAGTTCTCAAGGAGTCCTCATCTGATGAAGAGGAAGTGCTCGAAGAACTTAGGAAGGCGGCATAAGAATCTGGTGTCCCCAACTCAAGGGCTGCCGTACATCTGCCGACACTTATGAATACGGGGATGACACTGTTCCCGGTCCGCTTCTAATGGATGGGGGGGGTAAATCTGTGCTGACCTTGCAGGTGCTTCTAGAGGAAATGATTAAACGTGAGGCCTCGGATCTTCACCTGACAGTAGGTATTCCACCGCAGCTGCGGATTGATGGAGTCATTGTCCCGACGGGTTATGAAACGTTAACGGCAGAGTTGTGCCAGGAGCTTGTTTACAGCGCCTTGAGGGAAGATCAAAGAAAACGTTTTGAAATGACACGGGAACTGGATCTCTCTTTCGGAATTCAAGATTTGAGCCGGTTCCGAGTCAATGTTTTTCTTCAAAGGGGTGTGGTCGCGGCGGCCATTCGTAGAATTCCCTACGAGGTTCCTACGATGGAATCTCTTGGCCTTCCGAAGGTGGTATCCACATTTGCCGAACTCCCGCAGGGCCTGGTTCTTGTGACCGGCCCGACCGGCAGTGGTAAATCAACGACATTGGCGGCCGTCATTGACCGGATCAACAAGACCAGACAAGGCCACATCATTACGATTGAGGATCCGATCGAGTACATACATCAACACCATCGGTGCATCGTTAATCAGCGGGAGGTCAATGCCGATACGGGATCATTCCCCGAGGCGCTGAAGTATATTCTGCGGCAGGATCCCGACATCATCCTCGTTGGTGAGATGAGGGATCTTGAAACGGTTGCGGCGGCCCTAACAATTGCCGAAACGGGGCATTTAGTCTTTGCCACCCTGCATACAAACTCGACCTATGAATCGATAAACCGAATTGTTGATGTGTTTCCGACAAACCAGCAACGCCAGATTTTGAGCCAATTGGCGTTCGTTCTGAAGGGTGTTTTAACGCAGCAGCTTCTGCCGAAAAGAGCGAGCAAGGGCCGGATCAATGTTTCGGAAGTCCTGACCTGTACACCGGCCGTCTCAGCAGTGATCCGCGAGGGAAAGATCCACCAGATCTATACCCTCATGCAGGCAGGGCAGAAATACGGCATGCAGACAATGAATCAGGGACTCTTCCTAGCGGTGATGCAAGGCAGAATTCGTGTGGAAGATGCGCTCTCCCGCAGTCCCAACATGCAGGAGCTGGAACAGCTCATTGCTAAATCTCCAATCATTCCTCGGCATCAGGCGAATGTCAGGGCACGCGCCAGCTAAGAGGAGGGCTTCGGGTGGCAGTCTTTGTTTGGCAGGGTAAAACAGCAGCCGGTCTAACACAATCCGGTGAGATAGATGTGCCGAACCAGCAGGAAGCTGTTCAACAGCTGCGGCGCAAGCGGATTGTCATCTCCCAAATTAAGCAGAAGAAGACCCGTCCGACCTTTTCATTGGCCTCTCTCAGAGGCTCGACGGTAAAGGGATCCGATCTCGCTATCTTCGCGAGACAGTTCGCTACAATGATCGACGCCGGCCTCCCGCTCGTTCAGTGCCTGGATATTTTGACCAAGCAAACACAGAATAAAGAGCTTGCGAATATAATCGGCCAGGTACAACGGGACGTCGAAGGTGGAAATACATTGGCTGAATCTATGGGCCATCACACGAACGCCTTTGATTCACTTTTTGTCAACATGGTCGAAGCAGGGGAAGCGGGCGGTATCCTGGATATTATTCTGGACCGGCTGGCTACCTACACCGAGAAATCGGTGGCTCTGAAAAGAAAAGTGAAGAGCGCTCTAACGTATCCTGCCGTTGTATTCAGCGTGGCCATCGGAGCGACGGTTTTCATGCTGCTCTTTATCATTCCCACTTTTGCGAAGGTGTTTACTGAGTTCGGCGGAAAGTTACCGGCGCCCACACAAGTTGTCATCAGCATGAGTAATTTTTTGAAGGGCTATTGGTGGTTGCTTCTGGCAATGATCGCGGGTGTTATATTTGGTTTCAAGAGAACCTATAAAATACCAGCGGGACGTTTACGCATTGATACCATATTGTTGAAATTGCCGATTTTTGGATCCCTATTGATAAAGGCCTCTGTCGCGCGGTTCACGCGCACCTTGGGAACAATGATCTCAAGCGGCGTTCCCATCCTCACGGCTTTGGATATCACCGCGAGAACCGCCGGAAACATGCTGGTGGAAAAGACAATTCTCGCCACCCGTGGTTCGATTCGGGAAGGGGAGACCATCGCTCAGCCTCTCCGCCAATCGAAAATATTTCCACCGATGGTTGTGCAGATGATCGCTGTAGGCGAGGAGACGGGCGCCTTGGATGACATGCTCCGAAAGATCGCAGATTTTTATGATGAGGAAGTTAATACGGCGGTGGATACGCTCACATCGATCATTGAACCGATTATGATTGTCTTTATGGGGTTGGTTGTCGGTGGCATGGTCGTCGCGATGTATATGCCGATGTTCAAATTGGCCAATGTGGTTACGGGTGGGCATTAAAGGGGATATTTTGGATCGGGAGGCCCAAACCAGCGTTCTTCCGTTTCGTTCCTATATCATCGGGCGTCTCATCCTCGGGTTGGGAGTTGCGTTTCTGCTCCATCCCATGGGTGTGTCCGATCAATCGATCCTCTTTATAGCAGGACTTCTCATTTTAACGAGCCTCCTCAGTTTGGGGTTCCTGCGACGGGATTCGGGTGAGCCGATTTCATTGACCGGGCTTCTTCTTACCGACGTTCTCATCGAAACCTTTATCATTCTGAAAACAGGCGCTCATCAATCTCCCTTTTTTGTTCTTTATGGTTTCAGCGTTCTCTGCGCCGGTCTCTTGCTGGCGCTGGGCGGGGGACTTTCTTTCGGGATACTGGCTGCTGGAGCCTCATTGGGTCTGGCATGGCTGACGCCGCCGGCCAAAGAGCCGATGGCGGCTACGGCCGTTTTTCCCATACCGATCACCCGATTTGCCCTTCAGGCTCTTTTCTTAATTGGGCTCGGTTTAGCCTCCGGGTCACTGGCGACGCTCGGACGCAGGAAAGAGAAAGCAATTATTGAAACGCGGCAGCGATTGAAAGAGACGGAATTAGAGGCCGGAACAATACTGAACCATCTACCATGGGGTGTTATAACCTGCGACGAGACCGGACTCATTCATCTCATGAATCCAGCTGCGATGAAAATTTTATCCATCGTTGATCATGGTTTCACCCCACCCTATCCACAGCGGCTGGAGACTCTTGATAAATACGGCGGCGGCGCTATCTCTGATCTCGCGCGGCGGGCCATGGAGGAAAAGCGGGAGCAGTGGTGTCATGAGACCGAGATTCGGTTGAATTCAGAGGATTCAGCGCGGGTCAAACCGGTCGAGATTGTCACGGCGCCCATTGGAGGGCAGGGGGTCTCGCGCGGGGTCGTTATTCTCTTCCAAGATCTCACCGATAGAAAGCGGCTGGAGACATTATCACGACGGCAGGATCGTCTCGCCGCCTTGGGACGGCTTTCGGCCGGATTGGCGCATGAAATGCGGAATTCTCTAAAGCCGATCAGCGGGTCGGCGGAACTCCTTTCATCAATGAGACTTCCACCGGAAGCCAGCTCATTAATGGATCTGATTCTGAGAGAATCGGAGACCTTGGAGAGATTTCTGGAGTCATATCTTGATATGGCACGAGATAAAGCCCTTCAGATCGAGGACGTGTGCATCGATTCATTGATACAGGAGGAGTTGGAAGCGCTCCAGTTGAATCCCCGGTGGCATGCAGGGATCACCTGGGATGTCTATTTTATCCGTAAGATTCAGAACGTGCTTCCCGTTGATCGGGAACAAATGCGCCGGGCCCTGCGGAATATACTCCTCAACGCAATGGAAGCCACAACGAAGGGTGGCATACGGGTGACTCTGGAAGAACGCGCGGGTCCTTTCTTCAGAATACGCATTCGAGACTGGGGCTGCGGGATGAGTCGTGAAGTCGTAGACAATCTCTTCACGCCACTCTACACGACCAAAGCCGAAGGCACGGGTCTGGGATTATGCCATGCTCGCCGCGTTATAGAACGGCATGGGGGCCGGTTGTCGATCCTCAGCCGCTCTGGTAAGGGAACGCTTATGACAATCGATCTTCCCTTATCACAAACCGAAGAACAAGCAGCATAGGAGGAGTCGTCTTGGACAGGCCACGCATCTTAATAGCTGATGATGAAGAAAGTATGCGTCGCTTTCTTACTATCCTTTTAGAACGAGAGGGCAGTGAGGTCAGAACGGTGACGGATGGGGACTCGGCATTGGCTTGCTTAAAAGAGCAAGCGTATGATGTCCTCGTAACCGATGTTCGTATGCCCGGCATGGACGGGATGACGCTCCTAGATACAGCGAAGGTTCTTTGGCCGGGTATGCCGATTGTCATTTTGACGGCCTTCGGCTCGGAAGCGTCGGCAAAGCAGGCCATGGCGAAAGGTGCCTTTCAGTTTCTTGAGAAGAAGGCGAAGAACGAAGAGATTACCCTTGTCATCCGCAACGCGCTCTCGATGCGGCGGATTCAGACGCAAAATCAGGTGCTTAAACAAGAACTCAAGCGGAGTCATAAGGAGCGGCCGATCATTGGCAACTCCGAGGAAATGGAGAAAGTCCTCCGGATGGTGGACAGGGTGGCCCCGACTGATGCTACGATTCTGATTTATGGAGAAAGTGGAACTGGAAAGGAACTTATTGCGAGAGAGATTCATTACCGGAGCCAACGGGCCAATGGACCTTTTGTTTCCATCAACTGCGGCGCGCTCCCAAAGGATCTCCTTGAATCGAGTCTTTTCGGCCATATCAAGGGATCCTTCACCGGAGCAATTAAGGATCAACCCGGTCTCTTTGTGGCGGCGGAGGGTGGTTCCTTTTTCCTTGATGAGGTGGGAGAGATGGCCCCGGCGACACAGGTAAAATTGCTGAGGGCGCTTCAGGAAAGAGAAATCATTCCGGTTGGTGGAACACGTTCCATCCCTATCAATGCGCGGCTGATTGCCGCGACCAATGTCGATCTGGAGCGCGAGGTCTTGGAAGGCAATTTTCGGACAGATCTTTTCTATCGGTTGAATGTTATCCCTGTCCGTCTTCCTTCTCTGCGGCAACGAGTGGAAGATATCCCCCTATTGGTAGAACATTTTTTGCGCCGTTTTTCCAGGGACAATCAAAAGAGGCGCTTTTCCCGCGGCGCTATGGAAGTGATGCAGCGCTATGACTGGAATGGAAATGTTCGTGAATTGGAAAACGTGGTGGAACGCGCGGTTATTTTAAGTGACGCCGAAGTGCTTGAGCCCGAGGATCTCCCTGAATCCGTCCTTGAGGGTCCCAACCGCAAGGGCGCCCTCATTATTAATGTGCCCGTGATGACTCTTGAGGAGCTGGAACGGGAATATATCCTGCGGGTGTTGCAACATACCAATTGGCAAAAGAAAAAGGCCTCCGAAACCCTGGGTATCAACGCTTCGACACTTTATAGAAAGCTGCTGACCTACAACCTTCAACAACCTGGTTCAAAGCCGGGAGATCCGAATGAAGATGCGCCTCCGGATGGTTTGACTCGGGAAGCGGCCTAGATATCATGCAGATTGAGGAGCGCGTTGCGTCCTGCAAGGTTTTATGTGATGAAGTGAGGACCGGAAAATCTTGTCTGCTGTCTCCATAGTGTTGTGCCAGAAACAGTTACCGTTTATGTAAATCTGATGTTCGGTTTGGCACGAGAGTTGTAATACCTACCTATCGGACGATCAAAATTCCCTGAGGCGCTTCGAGCGACGAGTGGCTACCAGCTCCCCAAGCTCGAGGGTAAATTTAAGAAAAGAGAAGAAGGAGACGCGACATGTTTGGGAACAAGAAAGGTTTCACCCTAATCGAGCTGATGATTGTGGTGGTCATTATCGGTATCCTCGCGACCATCGCCATCCCCAACTATATTTCAATGCAGGATCGCGCGAAAGAAGGCAGTGTGCGTGGAAACGCCCACTCCGTCCAACTCTCCGCGGAAGATTTTGCCGTTCAGAATAACGGTACCTATCCGGCCAACGCCGCCGCCATCGTCGCCACCATGTTCCCCGGTGGTGTATTCCCCAGGAATCCTTTCACCAACGCTGCTGAAGCTATCATCGCTGCTGATGGATGGACCGCTGGTGATGAAGGCAAGGTGGGCTATATTCTTGCCGCTGGGATTTATGACATCGAGGGGTATGGTAAGACAGCTGTCGTCCTAACCCTATCCAACGGTTAATCAACTCACAACCAGGCAGAGCAACAATCGAAGCAGCCCGCGGGATGGTCCCAGCGGGCTGTTTCTTTTTGGTGCGCCCGGCATCGGGCCAGGCCAGACGCTCCTAAACGTTGCCGTTCACTTGACGATACAAGTAGAGAGGGAGTGTCACGATTTACCGGGACGATGCTCAAAGAAATAGGGACGGATTATTCCGGGAGCCGGCGCCATGGAAGTGCTTCGAGTGGACCTTCTCAAAAAATCCTACCGCCTACCAAAATTGAGGGCCAAGAAGAAACCAGCGCTCCTGGGGCTCTCCCTTGAAGCCAGGGAGGGGGAGGTCCTGGGTCTCGTAGGGCCCAACGGAGCCGGAAAAACAACATTTTTCCGCATCCTCATGGGTCTCTTGCGTCCCGATGAGGGCTCGGGGCATATCCTTGGATTTCCTCTGGGCCACCCAGAGGCCCGCCGTCAGATGGGATTTCTCCCCGAGCGTTTCTTCTTTTATCCTCGGCTGACGGTTGAGGAGATGCTCAATGTTTCAGCGCGGCTGTCCGGCGCCTCGAAGAAGGAGATGCGGTTCCGGACCCAGAGCGCCATGAAGCGCCTTGGACTGGATGAGGTCTTCTCGGTACAGCTCGGCAGCCTATCGAAGGGCTGGCTTCAGCGGGTCGGATTGGCTCAGGCCCTGGTAGGGGAACCCCGATTGCTCATACTGGATGAGCCGATGAGCGGGCTCGATCCGCTGGGAAGAGCGCAGGTTCGAGAATTCATTTCCGAGTTGGCGGCCGAGGGGAGAACCATCCTTCTGAGCTCACATATTTTGCCGGATGTCGAGGCTCTGGCCCATAGGGTTGCTCTCATTTCAAAAGGTCAAATACTTGAAATAACTTCGATGTCTCAGATTCTGAGGGAATCTCAGGATGACATGGAGATCCAGCTCTTGCCCCCTGAAGGATACCGGCCCGGCAAAGGCCGGATGTCCGGAAGAGATACGGATGGATGGGAAAGGTGGGTCCTTGAAGGATTGCAGCAAGGTGAGTTGGAGATGATCTTGTCGGATCTTCTCAAGAAGGGCGCCTCCATTCGCTCCATTCAGCCGCGAACAAATAATTTGGAAAGTCGTCTGCTGGAACAAATGAAGATCCAGAAGAAGAGGGTTGCTTGATGACTGCTATTTTTGTGATCGCGCGCCTGACATTTCTTGAAATCCGCAGGGAACGCGTCGTTTCCATCGTGGCGGCGTTGGGAATCCTCTCCATGTTTCTGACCTATATCTTTTCCCAATTAGCCCTGGGGGAGACGCGACGTATCATCATCGATTTTGGTTTGGGCTTTGGTACGGTGCTTGGTATTGCCCTGGTGATATTTGTAGGGACGACCCTTCTACATCGCGAACAGCTGGGGGGAAGCCTGGATATCATCCTCTCCCGCCCTATCGGACGGGGATCCTTTATCTGCGGGAAATTTCTTGGACTCTCGGGTCTTATGTTTCTCTGGGTTTCAATGTTGACCGCCCTTATCGCCCTGACACTTATGTTGATAAGAGAACCGGTGACCGGGGGGTTGCTCATCGCCGGGCTGATGCTATTTGTCAAACTTGAAATCCTATCAGCTGTCGGACTTCTGCTCGGAACTCTTTCCTCCCCGATTCTAGCCGGATTTCTTCTCTTGGCCATCGCCATGATGGGACATTCTGTCGGCGATCTCGAGGGATTGATTCCCCTTTTGTCGCAGGCCTTCGCTATTCACATTATACAAATACTTCTCACGATCTTGCCGCGGCTCGATCTTTACGGGACCTCTTTACCTGTTGCCTTGGGGCAAGTTTCAGGGAGCGGAATTCTGCCTTGGGCGCTGACCTATGGCATCTTTTACTCTGCCGCAGCCCTCGCTTTCGCCGCTTTCCGACTGGAAAGGACGGAGCTGAATGTTTCTCGTTAATGAACGGCTGAAAAAACGGCTCCGCGGCTGGGTTTTCTTGCTTCCGGCCATGTTAGCCCTCGGGGCGGGAATCTGTGCCGCGCGGGAGTTATCTGCGGCGACCATCGTTGCCAAGAGAGAGGAACTGGCGGCCTTCCCATCCGGGCGGGCTCTGCCGATTCTCAGGATGGGCCATCCATCCCTCATGGCGGATCTGGCATGGTTGCGGGCGATTCAATATTACGGGGAACATCGCATACACGATCGGGATTACCCCTATGCGGAACATCTCTTTAACATTATAACCGGTCTCGATCCCACCTTTGAACAGGCCTACGCTTTTGGCGCTCTCATTCTAGCAGAGGATGCTGGATCCCCGCAAAAGGCGGAGGCTCTACTGACCCGGGGGATCGCTTCAATGCCCGACTCATGGTGGATCCGCTTTGAACGCGGTTTCTTGAGGATGATACATCTTAAAAATCTTGAGGCTGCAACAAATGACTTTTACAAGGCCTCACTTTGTCCCGATTCTCCCGAATGGGTGACACGCTTCGCCGCTTGGAATTACGAAAAGCTGGGGGAGACGGAAACGGCTCGTAAACTATGGGAACGAGTAGGCTTGGAAACGGAAAATAAAATGGTCCTTGAAATTGCGGAGCGAGCGCTGAATCGTCTTGACGAGGCGGAAATCGGGAGTGGGGACAATGAACGGAATTGATATCTGGATGTGGTTCCATGCGGGATGGGGTCAAGTCGTTGTCATTATCGTGGGATTGGTCTTGGGCAGCTTCCTGAATGTTGTTCGTGTCCGGCTGCCCGAAGGCGGTTCGATACTCTTTCCATCGTCTCATTGTCCGCGCTGCAAGGCTAAGGTCCGTCCTTGGGATAATATTCCGGTTCTCTCCTATTTATTGCTGGGCGGGCGATGCAGAGATTGCCGGCTGGTCATTTCCTGGTGCTATCCTGTAGTGGAACTCCTCAGCGCCGTGGTCCTTTGGTTTACGGTAAGAAATGCCCCCACTCCAATGGCCGCCGCCTTTAGCGCCGTCTTTGCGCTGGCGCTGCTCCTGGTCCTCTTTATCGATTTGGATTGGCAGATCATTCCAGATGTTATCACCCTTCCGGGAATCGTTCTGGGCCTTCTTGCCGGCTTCTGGATGGAGGGAGGCGTTCTCCCACGCCTCATAGGCGCCGCTGTGGGAGGATTGGGTCTTTTGACCCTGGCGTGGCTTTACAGGGCCGCGACAGGAACCGACGGTTTGGGGATGGGGGACGTCAAACTGCTGGCCATGGTCGGCGCCTTTTTGGGATGGAAAGGAACCCTGGGCGTCATTCTATTGGGATCCCTGGCCGGAAGTCTCCTGGGCTTGGCCTTACTCGTTGCAGGCCGCGCTGATAGGAAGACAACCCTTCCCTTCGGCTCCTTTCTGGCGCCGGCGGCCTGGGTGGTCCTCTATTGGGGCCAGAATCTTTGGGAAGTTTATCGTGGACTTTGTCGTGCCCTAGGTGGTTAACCCAAAGGCCTTACCGGCCGATATTAAAACAGGTCGCATTCTTTACCGGGCACTTAGTCATTATAACCATCGGGAGGGCATGTGCCTCTACGTCCCAAATCATCCGTTGCCTTAGACATAGGATCGCACGCCATAAAGGTTGTCGAAATCGTCAACAAGGCAGGTGAAGTTCATTTGTTGAACTATGGCGTCGAGACTCTCCCTCCGGATTCCATAGTCGACTCCGAGGTCATGGATAGGCAGCTCGTCACTGAGACGATCCAGAATCTTTTTGAGAAACGGGGAATAAAAAACCGCCGGGTCGTGAGTGCGGTTGCCGGGCGGGGCGTTATTGTTAAACGTATTCGAATGGAGAAAGCGGAAGGCGAGGAAGCCGCCGAAGCGATTCGAATCGAGGCGGAGAATCATGTTCCCTATGATATGGAAGAAGTCTCCCTTGACTTTCAAATACTTAACCCCGACGTGAGCCCCCGTGACATGGAAGTCTTATTGGTGGCTGCGAAGCGGGAGAGAATAAGTGATCATGCCCAGCTTTTGAGAGAAGCTGGATTGACGCCCATCGCCATCGATCTACATGCTTTTGCGATCCAAAATGCCCTCGAATGGAATCATGATATTAACCCCGAAGAAGTTCTCGCGCTGATCAATATCGGCGCCGAAATGACGAATATCCATATCATACGGGATAACAATCCACTTTACACACAAGACGCATCCACAGGAGGCCATGATTTCATTCGTGGCGTACAAAAAGCCTTTCAATGTACGCGTGAAGAGGCGATGGATGCATTAAGGGGTGGAAAGGATTCCTCTGGCATGAAGCTCGACACTCTTGTCGAAGAATTCTGCGCCGAGTTAAGCAACACTTTGGAGAAAAGTTTGCTCTATCTCCAAACATCCACCGAGGACGTTGAACGCATCCATCGTGTTTTTCTATCTGGCGGCGGCGCCTTAATTCGGGGGCTCAGTGAGACTCTGAATCGGATGCAAGACGCGTCTGTTGAAATTGTAGATCCCTTCAAGAGAATTCGATGCGCGTCGGAAATATTTGCAGGTTCCGACCCGAAGGGATTTGCACCCCAACTAACAGTGGGCGTGGGTTTGGCCCTGAGAAGGGGACAGGGGCAGTGATCAGTGTCAATCTTCTCCCGGAAGAGGAACGAATACTCGAAGGTCGATTCGGCGGCGCCCCCCGGTGGGGTGTAGTGCTGCCCATTGTTCTTAGTTGCGCCATTCTCCTTCCTTTGGGCGGTATGGTCCTGATGCAGAGGACAAAAATCGCAAATTTGAAGGAGGATATTGCAAGAACTCAAGTGGAGAAAGCACGTTTGGCGCCGCAGGTCCAGCTCGTTCAAGATCTGGTGTCGCGTCAACGTGAACTCCGGGATCGATTGCGCGTCTTGAGGGATTTGGGTCGGAATCGAACCGAAATGGTCCGGGTGGTGGATGAACTTGCCCGGCACATTCCCGAAAATCTTTGGCTTACAAAATTTTCATTGAATCCGGGCGGTGGGTACCGGTTGGAGGGTACTACATTTTCCAACCTCCTCGTCGCGGATTTAATGGGCCGGCTGGAGAGTTCCGATTTGTTTTACAAAGTGGATCTTGTGGAATCCAAGAGGGATTTGCTCGGAGAAGAGCCGATTATAAAATTCGCAATTCTGTTCACGCTCACCGACAAACCTGTTCCCAACAGTGAAGGGGAGGGATCATAGGGTGATTGAGCTTCGCGATCCCAAAAACCAGCGAACGATATTCAGCATCATTGTATTGGGTGTGATAGGGTACCTGTTTTTTGCAAATACATGGTTCCCATGGAGTTACAAAGCCCATGCTTCTGAGATCAAGACGTTGGAAGAGGAATATCAGGGGCTGGCGCGTGAGGTGACGCAGGCACAGCAAGCAGCACGGCGTTTGAAACTCCTGCAAGAGGAATATGAGACATTGGCTCGTCATTGGGAGACGGCCAAATGTTTCCTTCCGGAAGAGAGGGAGATTGTCTCTCTCTTGAGAGAAATCACGATTGCGGGCCAGTCGGCGGGAGTCGAATTTGTACATGTCTTGCCGAAGAGTCCTGTACCCCAACTCTATGTAACCGAACACCCAATAGAGATAAGGGTCATGGGCGGTTTTCATCAGATGGGGACATTTTTGGGTGAGTTATCGGCCCTTGATCGTTTGGTAACAATAACTCTTGTCAAAATAGAAGCAATAGATAATCAAAGTGAAGAGACCTCGATGGAAGCGACATTTACTTCATCGGCCTTTACGTTGGGGGGAATGGACCCCAAGACCGTTGAAGCCAATAAAAATGACAAGGGTGTGAAGGGAAAGATTCAGCAGGTTCAGCAGAAGCTTACGGGACGCCAGGGGGACTCGCAGCACGGTAGCCCCTCGGAGGAATAGGTATGCGCAGAGCCTTGCCACTCATCATCGCTCTCGTGGTGGTCATCGGGATGGGTCTCACCGGCATTGGAAGCCCGGAAGGTTCCGAGCCGACCACGGTTGGAGGGAATGATCCGGTTCAATCGGCCAAAAACGTCGTGACGATGGACAGGCAGGAAATCCCTTCGTCGAAGCCGGAGAATCCACCATCAAACCAAGAGCTCACCCTTCGGGAACAACTTGAACAGCTTCCCGGATGGCAGCCGTATGTTTATGAGAGCCTCGGTCGGAGAGATCCATTCAGTCCACTGCTCTCGGATGGTGAGGATGAAAAGAGGCTTTCGGATCTGCCGGATCCAAGAAATCTCGTTCTCGTCGGTGTTCTCTGGGGGGAAGATGATAAATTTGCGCTGGTAGAGAATACCAGAGGCCAGAATTTTGTTTTGAGAGAAGGCGACCCGGTATGGCGCGGCCGGATCGTCACAGTTGAGCCCAAATCGATCACTATTCGCTACAATCATTTTGGTATGTGGGAAACGATTAATCTGCCCCTAAGTGTTGGAAAGGAGGCGATCCATGCTGTGGAACGCTAGAACCCTCTGCGTCTGTGTTGCGGGATTTCTTCTCGTGGCCGGCGCGGGAGCCGGGGCTGCGAACACAGGACACCTGGAGACCGTTGGTCTTTCACATGACGGTGACCGTGTCGAGCTATTTTTCTCCGGTTGGTATCCGGGGGATGGGGGATCGCCGGCCGATGTTTTCACATTAAACGATCCACCACGGATCGTTGTCGATTTGCCGGGGTTGGCGCAGCCGGTGGTGCCGGAAGACTTGACCCAGCTGCCTCCAGGGGTCATCGGAGTGCGTTGGACAGTTTATCAAGACGATCCCATTGTTCCGGTTGTTCGATATGTCGTAGAAATGGATCGACCGGTTGAGCTGGAAGTCACGCCAAAAGAAAATGGCCTTACGGTTTGTGCCACACCGTTCAGCGAGACAGACAAAAAGACCATTTTTGAAAAACCAGCGAATGACTATGCGCCAGAGATTGAGGGAGACTTATCTACCGATTCTTATGCCGCTCCTGATTCTAAATCCCCTTTTGTAAAGAAAAATGCAGCGGTGGCATTTGTATCACCCTTCAGTTATGCGAGTCAGCCCTTTGAAGCAAGCGGCGGTCCCGATGACGCATCGCCTCCCATGGGATCAGCCGATCCCGGTAATGCCAGTTGGATGTCTGACATAAGGGTCATGTCATTGGATGTTGAGGGAGCCAGCGTTCATGCCGTCTTACGGTCGATATCAGAATTTTCAGGGGTGAATATTGTGGCGGATCAGGATGTTCGTGGATCCGTCATCATAAAAGTCAATGAGCTACCTTGGCCCAAGGTCCTCGATGCCGTCTGTTTAAGCCAAGGTTTGCGGGCGACACCGGGGGATGGAGTCATCCGAGTCACGACTCTTAACACCGTTCAGAGCGAAGAGCTGGAAATTCAGGCGGCGGCGAGGCGGAAAGAAGATCTCATGCCTTTGGAAACAAAAGTGATTCCGGTGGGATACGCCAAAGCCTCCGAATTGATGGAATCCTTGACATTCTTGCTCAGTACACGCGGGCGCCTGCAAGTCGACGAACGCACGAATTCCCTTCTGGTCACAGATACGGATGTCAGGATAGAAAGTCTGTCCGAAATGGTCAGTCGATTGGACACGGAGACGATTCAAATTCAGATAAAGGCCAGGCTTGTGGATCTTGATGAGAAAACGGCCCGACAGCTCGGCATTTCGTGGAGTCTATCGAATCTCCATAAGGACAATGTTTCAGGTCAGTTCGATTTCATCTCCGATGATATTGCGGATGCGGCCGGAAACCTCGAGTTTGGCGTCATGGATAATTTTGGTGAACTCGACGCTGTACTGCAAGCCCTGGAGGACGAGAATAGGGCTCGGATCATCTCGAGCCCCACTATAACAACTGTGAGCAACAGGGCGGCCAGTATTCTTGTTGGAAAGGAAGTCCCCCTCATCGTTATGGATGAAGCGGGGAATCCGACCACAGAACTTAAAAAGGTTGGTATCACACTCAAGGTGACGCCGTATGTGAACCGGGATGGCCGTATCACACTCGATCTCCATCCTGAGGTCAGCGATTTGTCTTCACAGGCCACGGTTCAAGGTGGCGTCGTCTTCACGACAGCCGAGGCGGATACCAGAGTCATGGTGGGATCCCATCAGACGGCTGTGATCGGCGGCCTCGTTCGCGAGAACACCGTTACCTTTGAGCGCGGCTTGCCCTTCCTCAAAGATATCCCGCTGCTGGGTTATCTATTCAAGAAGGTTGAAAAAGTCAACGAGTACCGGGAGTTGATGATCTTTGTGACACCGAGTTTGGTCGAGAGCGTGGCGCAACTTCCGGGTACCGAGGAACAATTTCGGGATAACTAATCGGTTGTGCTTCTGAAATTGCATCTGAGGGGGTCAAGCGCCCGGCGGTCCATGCGGCCGCCGGGCGCTTTTCAGGCTTGCCGCGGATCTAATAGGCGTATTTCAGCTCATGACGGCGGTTCTTCGGGATGCAGCGGGTCTCAATCGTGCGGTTGTAATATTGTTTGAGCCTGCGCGGTAAGCGCGTCCGTGTGGCAAAGAGTCTCTTGGCCAGGATCTCATCAACCCG